>JAOZIG010000256.1 GCA_026014515.1 Candidatus Bathyarchaeota archaeon
GCTCAGGGTGGCAGGGTCTCAACAAAGCCAATCAAAGAGCAGTCAAGAATATGTCCAAATACGGTCAGAAGTATATCCAGAAACGCTGGGTATCCGAGGAATGGGAAGCCCTGCGGACGCTATGGAAGGCACAGGCATCAGTACCTACTCCTGTGATTACTAATGATAACATCATACTGATGACCCTCATCGGAGACCCAGAGACCCCAGCGCCGAAGCTCTCAGAGATACAGCTAACACGAGACCAGTGGGATGAGGCGTTCCATCAGGTAATGGACAACATCAGGATAATGACAAAGCACTATCTTGTGCACGGCGACCTGAGCCCATACAACCTCCTCTACTGGGACGACAAGGTGTGGGTTATCGACTTCCCTCAAGCTGTTGATCTTGAGAAGAACACCAATGGCGCTGAGTTGCTCTATCGTGACTTGAAGAACGTCTGTGATTTCTTTGAGCGACAAGGTGTTGTGCATGATCCAAGGATGTTGTTTAGGGAGCTTCTGGGTATGGATTATGAGCGTGGCAAGACGTACCTTGAACTCCTTGTGCTGAACGGCGTAGAAAGAGAGGCATAAAGAGAAATACCCTGAGCCATAGATTCAGGCATTGGTGAAGCAAATGAAGTATGTTTATCTCAGTTATTTCAAAATGACACAGACAGCATTCCAGTCATTTCTAAAGGACGCATCAGTTGTCGCCAACTGGATGGATAAAGTAAAGGCGATCTGCAAGAAGCACAAAGTGAACCTCATCATACTAGGCAGCCCCTACGGATTAGAGGAACAGCTTGTTGTTGGAATAGAGACTGATCTAGCGGTGGACGAGTTCACGAAGATCAAGACCGAGCTATATCAGATCGATACAGGGTTCATCGAGTACTCCAAGACAACCATCATAATCCAATAACCAGTTTGTCGAGAGTCTTTTAACCCCACCAATGGGCATGTAAGAGTATGCACACAATAAGGGTAGGCGATACAGTTGCTGCTCCGGGTGAGAAGAAACGTGGAACATTACAGGTTCCAGGGAACCATGACCCAGATTATAACCCGAAGATAATCATTGTCAATGGAGCTAAGGCTGGAAAGACACTTGTTATAACGGGTGGCGTTCATGGCACCGAGTTCGCAAGCATAGAGGCGGTTACTCGTTTCGCTAACATGCTTGACCCAACAGAGATGAGCGGCTCAGTCATCGCTATCCCAGTTGCTAATGTGCCCCAGTTTAGGGAAAGAACCCAGTTCGTATGCCCGGTTGATGGCTTGAACCTCAACGACTCCTTCCCCGGGAAAAAGGATGGTTCCTTCACAGAGCGACTTGCCTACGCGTTGTTTGATGTGATATGCCTTGGAGAGGCTTACATTGATTGTCATGGTGGAGACATCAACGAGGACATACTGGGCTTCGTGGTAGCCGCAGACAGCGGCAACCCAGCATTAAACAACGCATCACTTGAACTAGCCCAGTGCTATAACACAGGTTTCATTCATTATTTCCCAGCTGAACCCGGGCTATCAATCTCCGCTCAAAAGCTTCTAGGCATCCCATCTATCATGCCCGAGGCTGGTACACCTTTCCCTGTGACTGAGGAGTCTGTGTTGTTTCACGTCGAGGGCTTGATGAACGTGCTCAGATACCTTGAGATCATTGAAGGCGAGGTAGTCCGTTACCAGAGCTTCGTCTCACCTGAACGCATCAAGCTCTACAGCAGCCACGATGGAGTATGGGAAAGCTACGTCGAGTTAAACCAACGAGTAGAGAAAGATGAACCAGTTGGTGCCGTGAAAAACCCTTTCGGTGATGTGCTTGAAGTAGTCAAGGCTCCAGAGAGGGGCATAATCGGGATGAAACGATGTTATTATTCTGTGAAAAACGGTGAGATGCTCGTCGTATTGAGCACATTCTAAAAGGTGGGGGGAGGGGGGGGTACCTCGATTAAGCCCCATTACCAATCATTATTCGTTAAGAAGCCCTGAAACGGCTCTGATAGGATTCTGATCTATACCAAGACGCCGGCTAATCAATACCAAGAAAGGATAGCTCTACCTACCCATTTGCCTTTTATCCCATCATTTGCGCCATAGGGTAGCAAGTTTCAGTGGTAAAGATGACGAAAACAATCAAGACAGACATTCTAGTGATAGGCGGCGGACTCAGCGGCTGCATGGCTGCTATCAACGCAGCAGACCACGGAGCCAAAGTAGCCATAATGGAGAAAAGCCACACCGAACGCAGTGGCGCAGCGGGAACCGGTAACGACCACTTCTGGTTTTATGATCCTGAGATACATGAGCCAAGGGGCTGGACCATACCAGACATGGTACGAGACATCGCCTTCGACGGTGAATATGGTAAAACCAAAGGGGGACTCATGGACCAAGAGCTACTCGAAATCGTAGCAGAGGGCACAAAGGCAGCAGTTGACCGCCTTGAGTCATGGGGCGTCCAGTTCAAGTACGATAAAATCTATCCATGGAACCTCCAATACGATACCCCAGAGGGCGAGAAAAAGTACAGGATCGTGCCCCAGTTCCAATCAGAATGGGATACACTGAACTATGATGGACGAGACATCAAGCACCGCCTCACCGAACAATGCCTGAAACGCGGAGTCAATATATTCAACAGGGTAGCAGGCACAGGGCTACTCACACAGGATGGACGAGTCATCGGAGCCACAGGAGTAAACATGAGAACAGGTGAGTTCCATGTCTTCCAAGCCAAGGCAGTCATCCTAGCCACTGGGATGGACCAGTGGAGACTCTTCAAGCCAAGAAACGGCAACTGGTTCAACAGCCAGAGCCCACCATACATCACCGGTGACGGTGAAGCCATGGCGATAAGGGCTGGAGCCGAGGTCTTCATACTACAAGCAGTAAAAACACAGCACAACGGTTTCCAGTACTGGAGAAACATAATGAGAAGCAGCCCAGCAGCAACCACATGCTACCCAGCGGGAAGACTCGTGAACGCTGAGCGTGAGGTCATGATCAAGCACCCGGCTGCCCGTGAACCCATGAGAAAGTATCGTCAAAACGTCGAGGACAGCGTAGCCGAGGGTAAGACTCCTTTCTATCTTGACTGGACTGATGCAGAGGAAGAGGAGATACAGTACGCTTTGTGGGCGTATGGAAACGAGGGACTCTGCTGGGCTCTACGTGAGATAATGAAAGACCTTGACATCGATTTCAGAACACATATGATCGAGCTAGAGCTTGAGGAACCCGGAAGACCAACAGGAGGATTCCTAGCCCCCCTAGTAGACCTAGACCTACGCACCAGTCTAGATGGCTTATTCGCGTGTAGCCCCATCCAGTTCGCTGGTGAGGTTGCAGCCCCCACCTACACGGTGCTTGGCTGGAGATCAGGGGAGAAAGCAGCTGAGTTCGTCAAAGATGTGCCTGACGCTGAGCTTAACGCTGAGCAGGTGGCGTCTGAGGAGAAAAGAGTCCTTGAGCCCATTAATGTTGATGAGGGTAGGACTTGGCAAGAGGTTAACGAGGAGCTTAACCAGATCATGGAGGAGTACAAGAAGTACGTGGCTGGGTTCAATCCCCCCGGTAAAAAGGACAAGATGAGCCTCATCGGTCTACAGAACACCTTGGACTTGCTTGGGAAGCTCAAAATGGTCAAGATGAAGGCAAACGACCCCCATGAACTCGTCAGATGCAACGAGGTGATGAACCTCATCGACGTTGGAATACTCATGGTCAAGGCAGCCTTTGAGCCGGACCAGTTCAAACGTGGTTCATGGTTCCTCGGCAAAATCGAGGACGGAGAAGCCAAGTTCAGGCTGGAGCCGATTCGCATCAAATACCCATCAAAGGAGGACCAGTAATGCCACCCAAGTTTAACGAGAACTGCATCAGCTGCTTCAAATGCGTCGAGATATGCCCCGGAGACTGCCTAAGAGAAGGACCAACTGGACCAGTAGTTGCCTACCCTGATGAGTGCTGGCACTGCGGAGCATGCATGATGGACTGCCCATCTGAAGCCATCAGACTAGACTTACCGATTTGGATGCGACCAGTCGCAAAGAAAATCAAGTAGGGTGCATCCTTACTCATCAATAATGACTATACTGTCATAGTCTACAATTGATGGTGAGTCAACTCTCAATCCTACTATTCCAATTATAAAAAGTCCAATCTAGGTATAGTAAAGTAATAAAATAACACCAATATGAGAAAACTGACAATTATTATCACAATCAACCGAATAAATTTACCAAATCTCCACATATGACCTGTTAATACTAAAAGAAGCAGCAAGAATAAGGGAAATGCGAGTCGAATATAATATGGCAAGATCATGTGCAAGAAATAGTTTATTTAAAAATAATTCAGGTGTTACTTTTTCATACAATAACATTATTCATAGAAATATTATCTGATTGTGTTGATAGCAATCCATATTCAATATCCGTTGATATAAATGAAATAAAATTCCACTCTATTTCTTATAGAAGATTAGCTCACGGTTTTGTATGGAGAGCCAAGAGCCAGATAACTTACAGAGCACTTTCATCGCCTTGATATTGATTGGTTTCTTCGCAAGACTCAGCTACGGTATGGCGAGAACCCCGTTACTAGCCTTGTTTGCTCAGAGTCTCGGAGCATCATCAACATACATCGGTCTGGTTGTCGGAATGTCAACGGTCACAGGCATCTTCTTCAAGGCTCCAGCGGGTACGTTGTCTGATCTTTATGGGCGTAGAAGGATACTCTTTGTCGCTACATTGATCTTTGGTTTGATGCCATTCACGTATTATCTTGTCAGCGACTACAAGTTGTTGATTATCATCAGGTTCTTCCACGGATTCGCCACCGCCATCTACGGACCAGTAGCCATGGCGGTAATCATGGATATAGCAGGCGACAAGAAAGGACAACTAGTCGGCACCTATAGCTCAGCGGGGCTCATAGGAGGATTGATCGCAGCACCATTCTCAGGGTGGATGCTAAACTACCTCGGCGGCGAATCACCAGACCTAGGCGTCTATAGAACGATGTATCTGATGATCGGCTGCCTCGGCAGCATTACCATCGTGATGGCTTTGCTTCTCTGGAACAGGATACCGGGAGCACGATCCACTGAACCAGTCACCTTTTCAGCGGTCTACAAAAAGTTCAGACACGACGTATGGACCGTACTAACAGACACACAGGTACTCCTCACAAGTAGCATGGAAGGAGTACAGAACCTAACAGTGGGAGCCCTCGAAGCATTCCTCCCAATATACGTCACAACCACAGCGGGATTAACAAGCTTCCACGCTGGTGTCCTCTGGGGAGCCCAGTTGATAGTACTAGCGTTTGTCAGACCCGTCATGGGGCGGATAAGCGATCAAAGGGGAAGAAAACCAATCATCACCCTTGGGATGATCATCTGCATGGTAACCTTCATGCTCTACCCATACCTCACATCATTCCCAACGCTAATCGCGTTAACAGCCATATTCGGCATAGGAGAATCCATGGTCACATCAAGCACAGCAGCCATGGTAGCCGAACAAACAAAAGCAAGCGGATACGGCACAAGCATGGGTGTCTTCGGCAGCCTCTGGGATGTAGGCCACGCCTCAGGACCAATACTGACTGGAGTGCTTCTGAGCCGGGTCTCGTATAACCAGACATTCATGGTAATCACCGCCATACTGCTTGCCGCAACAATTCTTTTCCAAGTCAAGGTAAAAGAGCCAAGAAAATAAAGGGGGGAGGGGGGGTACCCCCTGATAAGGCTGGAAGCGGCTTATTTCCGCTAAACCAGCCCCAGAACAGCCCAGAACAGTCTTCAATAAGTGTAAAAAACCGTCACCTTAACGGGTTTTAAACGACAAAAAGTGCATCAATAAGAAGAAATTAGAGGGCTAGTTTCTCAAAGTAGCCCCTGATAGAGTCACGGATGGTCTCTTCCTGTATCATACCACGTGAACTCATGGTCTCAAAGACCCGACGGGGTATCCTGATGCTCCATGGATCAAAGCCCTCACGTATCTTGAACCGGTTCTTCTCCCTGAGAATCTCCATGCCCAGTCGATTGAGTTTCTCCTCGTCAACCTTATGACCAGCGGTCCCAAGCGCCCTGACCACAAGATCAGATGCATATAATCCTCGGGCGAAGAAACAGATCACAAGACTGCTCAGCACCTGACGCCAAGCCTCCTCCTCCAGCAATGCCTCCACAGTCTCCTCGTTGCTCATATCCTGACCCTTGAGAATCTTCTGGTCAAGACTATACCCTGCTGTGTCAAGGTGACTGTGCCTGCTCCCCACAAGGTGACCGATATGCGCCGCTGCACCAGTATGATACCCCGGCATCTCATTCTTACCGAAAGCCATAGCGTACTCGGTTCCCCCGTAACGCTCAGAAGCAATCTCCACGCCAGAAGCCAGAGCCGTATAGAACTCGTTAGGCTGCTTCACGATATGCTCGATTGCCTGCAGATAAGCCTCGGTGTTACCCCACTTGAAATCAAGCCCAAGGGTATCCTCACCTGTGATCAAGCCATTATTGTAGGCCTCAGTCGCCCAAGCGAGAACTACGCCTGCGCTCATGGCGTCTAACCCGAATATCTCAACCTCTTCGATTAGCTGAAGCATCCCATCTGGGTCAAATACACCCAGCATAGAGCCAAGACTGTATATGAGCTCATAATCGTAAGGGATCATCTTGGTCTTGTAGAAGAAAAGCTCCTTCTCGTAGGGCTCACGAAGAGCCGCGATATGAATACACGCCACCGGGCAATGAGCACAAGCTATTCTACGCCCAAGATAAGCCTCTGCCAGATGCTCACCCGATATACTCTCCGCCTCAGGATCAGAGGCTGATGTCAGGTTCTTTGTTGGTAATCCCTTTAACATGTTCAGGGGAACAATGTTAGCCGCCGTACCATAATCATGATACTTCTTCATCAAAGGTGAATCTACGGCCTTCTTGTAGACCTCATCATAGGTCCTTCGATATGTGCCAACATCACTGACATCGACACTGTGATTTCCCGATATACAGATCGCCTTCAAGAGCTTGCTCCCAAATACGGCCCCCAATCCAAGTCTTCCAAAGTGACGATAGGTCTCAGTGGTAACGCAAGCGTACTTTACCATATGTTCACCTGCACCACCGATCCTCATGATAGTCCTCATGCCTGAGCCCTTCTCAAGCTCACGCACAATCCTACCAACAGTAACACTATTGACTACACCCCAGAAACCCGAGGCGTCCCTAAACCTGACCCCTTCATCATCAATGCTAAGATACACGGGGGACTCGCTCTTCCCCTTGATGACAATAGCACCGTAACCAGCAGACCTGATGCTGACGGCGCTTCTTCCCCCTGCATGGCTCTCGCCAAGGTTCCCCGTTAGGGGGCTCTTGAACATGGCTACAGTCTTAGACGCAAGTGGATACAGTCCTACAAGGGGACCGACTACAAATATAATTGGGTTATCGGGTCCAAGTGGGTCAGCGCCTTCGGGGCAGTTCTCGTTAAGAAGATTAATTCCTACCCCGGCGCCTCCCAGATAATACTGGAACAAGTCGCCACGGTCTTCAGTGTAGAAGCTCCGTTTGGATAAGTCGATGTGTAATACCTTTGTTAACTGATTCATGCCTGAACCTCCCGTAACTCCAAGACCTCATGGGGACAATAATCCACACAATAGCCACAATGGACACAAATATCCGGCTTATTACGCTCACTATCCCAGAAAACCGCCCCCATAGGACAGGCATCCACACAATTTCCACACCCAATACACTTGGAGGCATCAAGCAAAACACCGCCACCTTCCCTATACGATAAAGCATCTACCGGGCAAACCTTCAGGCATGGGGGGTCCTGACAAGCTCTACAGACAATAACTACGAATCCACGCTCTACGCCGCCTGTTGAACGCACTCTGATGGCGGACTTGGCTAATCCTCCTCCACCGAAACGCCTGTTACACGCGAACATGCATAATTGGCAGCCCACGCAGCGCTCAGAGTCGACGACTTCTAATTTTTTCATGCCTCAAGAAAACGGTACTACTCTGATAAATGGATCGAAAAAATAGATAAAAATAGTGGAATTTTAAGGAACTGCCGGTGGAGCCTGTGGGGGCAGGTTCTTAACGAACCTTTCTAGGCGTGTACAGACTTCCTCAAGTTCCTCGATTGGTTTTACCAACGCGAACCTGATGTGTCCCTCACCCATTGAGCCATAAGCTGCTCCAGGTGCGCAACGGACCTTTTCCTGTTGGAAGAACTCCATGGCGAACTTCATGCTTGGTATACCGAAGCTGCTGATGTCTGGGAACAGGTAGAATGCTCCTTCTGGCTTGGGGCATTTTATTCCCTCGATCTCGTTGAGCCTCTTGGTCATGTAGTCGATGCGCCTCTCGTACTCTGCCTTCATCTCGGCTACGAAATCCCATCCCTTCTCAAGTGCAACGATGGCTGCCTTCTGGAATGGAACAGGAACGCTACAGATACCTACTGGTACAGCAGCTAATACTTTCATTAGCTCTGGTCCAGCGATGATGTATCCTGCACGGCAACCAGTCCAAGCAAAGGTCTTGCTAAAGCTCATCAGAACCATGGTCCTCTCCCACATACCGGGTAGGTCAATGATGGTCTCGTGCTTCTTTCCGCCCCAGATGAACTCGGTGTAGATCTCGTCGCTGATAGCGATGATATCATGCTTTACACAGATCTCTGCAAGCTTCTTCAGCTCATCCTTGGTCCAGACAGTGCCCGTTGGGTTGTCAGGTGTACAGAATAGGATAGCCTTGGTCTTGTCAGTGATGACTGCCTCAAGGTTTGCCCAGTCTGGTCTGAAGACACCGTCCTTGTTCTTGACCTGCTTGGCTCTCACCATCTTTGCGCCAAAGTAGGCGATTGGTGTATTGTAGCCTGTGTAGGCTGGGTCAAAGATAATGAGTTCATCACCGGGGTCCAGAATGGCTGCGAAAGCCTGGAAAATAGCCTGGCTTCCACCACTGGTGATAAGCACCTGGGTTTTTGGATCGATCTCGACGCCGTACTTTTTGTAGTACTTTGCGATGGCTTCCTTAAAGTCAGGCTCGCCTGTGAAGCTATAGTGGGTGTGTCCAGCCACCATAGCGTCATAGACTGCCTTGTTTATGAACTCGGGTTGATTGAAGTCGGGGTCGCCTGCTCCTAGGTTGATCATTCCCTCGATGGGGCCAACGGATGCCCTGGTGCTGCTGCCCGCCATGCTCATGAGCGCGGCGACTTCCTTCTTCGCGAACTTTTCAACTCCCATTTTAATCACGAATCTCTTAAGCTACTCTTGTTGTGTATAAAACGTCTTCGATCATACGATAATGAGTGAAAATATGGGAAAAAAACGCCCAAATGGGCAGAAAAACGCTAACCTATTAGGGCATTAAAGAGCAGCTTGAAGGTTGCCTCTGGCTGAGCCCTCATCTGAGGCTGGAAGCCATAGAGAACCACTCTGCCTTTACCCATCTTCGCCTCAACCAGTGCTGATTTATGGCTCAGATATTCTTCGCCCGTAAGCCAACCGCTCTCCATGATGTGTTTCTCAGGATAACTCAGTACTATCTGATAGTCCTCGTTGTTGACCCTCGGCTTCACAGCGAACGCTGGGTGGTGCCTGAAGATTATCAATAGGTCTTCCTGTATTCCCCAAGCTAGTGGATGAGATGCGTTGACGTTTACGTGGAGTGTGCTTCCGGGGCAGACGAAATCAGTGTTCTTTACATCTTTCAATACGTTCTGCACTGGTAGCTTGAGCTCCTCGATGGCGAAGTCGCTGCTGTCTCCGAAGCATAGGAGGGTTCCTCCGTCTTCTACGAACTCTTTGAGTTTCTCTACGCCTTCTTTGCCGAATCCGCTTCTGTATTCCTCTGGGTAGTTGGGTAAGGTGAATCCTCCGCCCCAGCGTTTCTCATAGAACTCTTCTATGTTTTCGCCTAGAAGCATCTCCTTTGCGTCGCTGGGCAGTATGATCACATTGTATTTCTGGGCTAGTCGTCCACGCTGGATGTCCTTATCCATGATGGTCCGGTACCTGAACCTGTACTGCTCTAGTAGCCACCTTGTCCAGCCCTCATCAGCGTTACCACCATAATAGCGCTGGTAGACGCCGATCTTCATCATCTTAACAGGCTTGGACTTTAACGCGGGTGGTGCTGCATCGAATACCACGTGGCATCGTTTGCACACCTTCTGGAGCTCTGATTCGATTCCATCTGCTTTTGGAACATAGAAGCTGCCGGGTTTGAAGGTCTTCTCCTCTGTAACCACCGGGTCTAGTAACCTGTGAACCGCGATGCCTTTTCGTAGAAGCCTGTTGACTCCAAGGAAAGCATCATTCACCGAGCCATCAAGTAGCCACCCATTGGGAGCCTTCGCAGCTACATCACCCCTTGGGAACCTGATGCTGCTCAATACCTCGAATGAGCCATCAAAGGGTTTCTCCACCTCTTGGATTCTGACACCCATAAACTCGGCTATCGTGTATGTTGATAGGTCATAGGGTACGACTGGTGTGCCGTCAGGGTACTTGCTATAGGCACCTAGATGGTAGAATGTTCGCTTCAATAGACTGATTATGTATGGTCTGCAGTGTTGACTCGCTAAAATCACGTAGGTTCCACGTGGGTACGCTACTCCATCAGCTATGAACTCGCGTTGACTCCTCTGTATCTCGACGCCCATGTTCATGAGTAACTGGAGAAGCTTGTACTGGGTCAGCTCATCATGTTGCTCAGGTTTGATAACAAAAGCATACGGGGGCTCATTCTCACCCTTCAGTATGCCGTTGCTCGCCTTCTGATACATGTTACCCAGAATCGTCTTCTTGAACTTGGAGGCTGCCTCAAGGGTTCCATATGCGCTGATCTTCTGCTGCTCTACTATGTCTCTGAGTCTCCACCAGCCTCCCATCCATGGATGTGGGAAGCCCATCTGTGTCCTGTACTCTGGGCGTCCTCTTCGACTACCTCTAAGTTGATGGTAGTGGATATAGAGAGGTGTAGCTAGCTTAGCGCTGGCTGACTCTGTGAGCATTCCACAGATGTTGTGCCAGCAGGGCACGTAGTTGAATGTGGGCATGAACTCCCCGGGGTAGGTTGCCATGGACTCGATGCCATGTTTTCCATCCTTCTCAAGCAGTACATGGGTTAAGCCACCGTAGAGTTCCTGCTCTGTCCAGATCAATGGGTCAACCTTGTCATCTATGGGGTTGGCGAATGGTGCGATGTAGAACCTTGCACCATATGATCCCATATGGTGGAAGTCGATGTAGGCTTGGGGGCTCCAGTCAAGGTACATGGTCTTGCTGACCAGCTGGCTCTCCACCATGTTATTGTGGATAGCATCACGGTTGTTATCGTGACCTGTGTACTTGTGGTATAGCCACGGTGGGCTGCATCCCTCATATTCTGTGCCTAGGTATTTCTCGTAGAACTCGGTGACCATGATCTGACCATCAGGGTTGAAGCAGGGGAACATCAAGAGAACCGTGTTATCCAGTATTTCCTTGTTCTCTGGTAGGTTGATTAGCTCCCATGCGAGTTCGGGAGCCATCTGTGTGCCTCCTACCTCTGTGGCGTGGATGCTCATACTCATGGAGACCACGCTTACACCGTTTTCTATGATTGATTTTATCTCGGCTTCGGGTATGCCTCTTGGGTGCGCTAGTTTCCAGCTCATCTCTCTTATTTCGTCAAGCCTAGCCATGTTTTTCTCTGATGTTATTACTGCTAGGAGGAACGGGTTTCCTTCTGTGCTTTTTCCGAGTTCCTCGACCATAACCATGGGGGACTTGTCTAGTTCCCAGAAATATTCAACAATCTTGTTCCAGTGAGCCAGTTTTCGGTCCGCCCCTAAACGGTGACCGAAGAAATCCTCTGGCTTTGGTATAACATTAGACATTAAGTGAAAAATACAGAATACGTATAAAAAATCATGGATCACCTAGGCGATAACTGAGAAAAAGTGCTCGTTTTCCCAGAAAAACCATAAAACAGCTTATTTCGCCTTCCTGATGGTATTATATCTATCTTCTACCTATTCAACTTGATATTTATGGCTCCGCACCCAGTCAAGCCAAAAGACATAAGGAAATTCGTATTCATCTCAGACCCCCAGATGAGCCCGGATGGCTCAAAGGTTGCCTACGTGCACACCACCATAGACTATGAGGAGAACGATTATGTGAAGCATATCTGGCTTCATGATGTCGCTACTGGACGAGACACCCAGTATACAGGTGGACCCGGAAAGGACTCTAATCCCCGTTGGAGCCCATCTGGAAACAAGCTGTTATTCTTGTCCAGTGGACGTCTGCCTGACTCCAAGACAGAACTCTACGTCATCTATACAGATGGCGGTGAGGCTCAGAAAGTAGCCTCACTTGAAACAGGCGTCTCAAACCCCATCTGGAGCCCAGACGAGAAGACCATCCTCTTCAGCAGCCGAGTATGGGAACCAGAGAAACCGGAAACAGATGTCGTTGTCGTGAAACGTATCTGGTTCAAGCTGAATGGCGTAGGTATGTTCGCTGGAAAACGGGTCCACCTGTTCACTGTGAAGGCGACTGGTGGGAAACCGAAACAAGTCACTAAGGGTGAGTTTGATGTCTCCGCTTATACTTGGAGTCCTAATGGTAAGGAGATCGCGTATGTCACGAATAAAGAACAGGACCAAGACCGGACTCACATCAGGGACGTCTACGTGATGCCAGCCAAGGGTGGAGAAGCAAAGAAGATTACAACTGGTATCCACGAGATAGGCGCTGTTTCATGGAGTAAACATGGGTTCGCATATTATGGCAGTGACTTCCATGCAAATGGAGCCACTAACACGGACATATGGGTGATGCAGCCGGGAGAGGAGCCTGAAAACATTACAGGTGAATGGGATAGAAGTATTGGACGAGGAATAGGCAGCGATCTCAGGATAGGTACGCCAGACCCCGGACCAGTATGGTCACCAGACGGCATAGAGATATACTTCAAAACAGGCGAGGTACCCACAAGTGGCGTCTACAAGGTTAATGTTGCCTCCCATGAGGTTGAACAGGTAACCAAAAGCGGCACTGTTGATGGTTTCAGCTACTCAGAGGACTTCAAACACGTTACATACAATGCCATGACAGCCACCGAGCTGTCGGAGGTTTATGTAGATGGAAAGAAGGTAACCGAGTTCAATAAGAAGCATCTGAAGAACCTCAAACTGAGCACCCCGGAGCATTATACTTGGAAGAACGAGCTTGGTGAAGATATTGACGGCTGGGTAATGAAACCCATCGACTACAAGGAAGGCGAAAAGTATCCCACTATTCTTCAGATTCACGGTGGACCACTCGCCATATATGGCGATGGCATATACCAAGAGTTCCAGATAATGACCTCAGCAGGCTACGCGGTGATATACACGAATCCAAGGGGGTCAGGAGGTTATGGAGAGGAGTACGGTGCTACATTGAATGGTAGACACGGTACCGTAGATTACCGTGATGTCATGGACTTTACAATGGACGCCGTTGAACGGTTCAGCTTCATTGATGGTGACCGATTAGGTGTCACAGGAGGCAGCTACGGAGGTTACCTGACAAACTGGATAGTCACCCAGACTGATCTCTTCAAAGCTGGAGTCGCTTGCAGAAGCACATGCAACAGACACAGCCACCACGGCTACAGCGACTTTGGGTTCCACCACGGTGAATCAGGTAACATGGGGTACCCATGGAAAGACGAGGACAAGCTTCTAGCCCAGAGCCCAATACGGTTCGCAAAGAACGTCAAGACGCCTGTGCTGTTCATACACAGCGAGAACGACCTACGCTGCACAATACAGCAGGGAGAAGAGTTCTTCGTAGCATTGATGGAGCTGGGTGTACCAACTGAGATGGTCAGGTTCCCAGACGAGAACCACGAACTCAGCAGATCAGGTAAACCCAAACACCGTGAGGAAAGATTTGAGCACATCATGCGCTGGTTCGACAAGTACCTGAAGAACTAGAGCCTGTACCCCGGAGGCTCCACATAGCCTCCAGTTATTTCTCCTAATAGTTTAGCGAAGTGTATAGTTGTACCGTCCTCCAGATATGGTCCCATGATCTGAACACCAACAGGTAAACCAGACTCAGTGAAACCCACTGGAGCTACTGTGCATGGTAGCCCTGTTATGCTGCTGAAGGTCATCCAGAAGAGTTGATCCATGTATTCTCGTGTGCCCCATGGGGTCTGGATTACCCGTCCCGTCATGGGAGCACTGTGATCATGGGGGAACGCCGTGGTGTAATCCACGGGCATCAAGAAGACATCAATATCATTGAATACACGCTGCCAAAGGTCCCTTGTGGCTACACGCATCTCCTCAAACTGAATATGATGCCGTTGCTCGGTTGTCCACACCCACGCCATCAAGCCCTCATCATCGACATCCTTCCGCTTTGCGGTCTCCTTGGTCTTTTCAAGGTCCTTATCCTTGAGCTGAGCTGCCTTGTCTCCGTATCTTAGAAGCTTGAAGAGGTGGAATTGTTCCGCTGGGTCTACTACGCTTGGCCAGCCTTCATTGGCTAGGGCTACGTTTTCTGCTATCTGGTCAATTGCTTCGCGGAGAACATGTTGAACGTCTTGGTTCAGTGGGCATAGTGGCTCGTCAACTATGTAGCCGATCCTGTAGTCTTTGAGTTTCTTGTGTCGTGGTTTAGGCATCTTCCATGTGAATGCCTTTGACGCGTATTGGTCTGGTCCCCCTATGATGTCCATTGCGAGTTTAAGGTCGTCTGGACTGCGTGCTAATGGTCCGGGGGTTGACATTCTTGATGGTGGACGCTGGATACAGTTCATCGAGCCCGGAACGCTGCCTCTGAGAGGGGCAACCCCCATGCTTGGTCGGTGACCATAGATGCCTGTGAAGTGTGCAGGGACACGGATTGAGCCAGCGAAATCGCTGCCTACGCTTAGAAAGCTGAGACCAGCGGAGATAGAGGCTGCGCAGCCGCCTGATGATCCACCGGGGGTTACAGTAGGGTTCCATGGATTCACTGTGGTTCCATATACATCGTTGTAGCTCTGCCAGTCAGCGGCTAGTTCAGGCACGTTTGTGTGCCCGATAATAACAGCGCCAGCATCTAGGAGTCTGTCAACGATTACCGCGTTTCTCTCTGGGATATAGTCTGCGTAGGTTATTGAGCCACATGTGGTGGGTACACCTTTGATCTCGTAGTGATCCTTGATGGTAATCGGGACGCCATGCAGTGACCCC
>JAOZIG010000277.1 GCA_026014515.1 Candidatus Bathyarchaeota archaeon
AAGATTCGTAGAGTATCAAATTCCATTTTACCAGCGGGTGCCAGCTATCCCAACGCGACTCGCATTGAGCCAGATTGCCATCTGTATAGTAAAGCCGCTCTGTCGAACAAGGTGTTAAAGTTCGAAGGGACATACGTTGTTGAGTCTCCATAAGCGGCTCCGGTCACATACGGCATGATGACGCGCTCGTTCGTACCCTGGGGAATTGTAGCATTGCCCCAGTACGTGTACCTTTTCAAGAGTTGCCTAAATCCTGTGATGATCTCTCCCATACCAAACACATTAGGTTTTACTGTTAACGTACTGTCGTGAGGGACAATATCGTTTGATTGTTGTTTTCCAGTCACGCACTCTTGGGACGCAGCTGGGTAGGATTTATTGAACCTGGACCATAGTTGTTGTCGTTTAATAGTCCAGACCGGCCCATCCACCAACGGTCTTTGAACGATCATAAGATCGTTCCACATCTTATCTCTTTGTTCTTGTGTGAACTGGAATTCAGCTTTCGGATCATCCTTCTCAAGTTGATTCACACTGATCTCTGCAATCATTGGCTGAGAAGCCAAAGGCAATTTACACTCTGGTGTGCACTCGGAATCGAGCACCACCAGCGACTCAAAACGCCGCTTCTTAAATGTTGTATCGTGATCAGGATGTTCCGAAATGTACAAAGCCCACATAGCATCACGGATCGCCTTAGTGGCTTTACCGTATGGTTCTACACTCTTTATATCTACTCTAATCAAGGAGGCATCAAGAATATCGGGCAACTCACACTTGTTCACTGCATTCACCGGTTTCCACTTGGACCTCGGAGAATGCAGTGAACAAGTGTGAGTTGCCTAAATCCTGTGATGATCTCTCCCATACCAAACACATTAGGTTTTACTGTTAACGTACTGTCGTGAGGGACAATATCGTTTGATTGTTGTTTTCCAGTCACGCACTCTTGGGACGCAGCTGGGTAGGATTTATTGAACCTGGACCATAGTTGTTGTCGTTTAATAGTCCAGACCGGCCCATCCACCAACGGTCTTTGAACGATCATAAGATCGTTCCACATCTTATCTCTTTGTTCTTGTGTGAACTGGAATTCAGCTTTCGGATCATCCTTCTCAAGTTGATTCACACTGATCTCTGCAATCATTGGCTGAGAAGCCAAAGGCAATTTACACTCTGGTGTGCACTCGGAATCGAGCACCACCAGCGACTCAAAACGCCGCTTCTTAAATGTTGTATCGTGATCAGGATGTTCCGAAATGTACAAAGCCCACATAGCATCACGGATCGCCTTAGTGGCTTTACCGTATGGTTCTACACTCTTTATATCTACTCTAATCAAGGAGGCATCAAGAATATCGGGCAACTCACACTTGTTCACTGCATTCACCGGTTTCCACTTGGACCTCGGAGCCTCAGGTTGCTTCGCCGTTTCTACCGTTGGAGCACTAGCTTCTAACTTCGCCGTTTCTTCCTTTGGTACACTAGCTTCTTGATCCTGGGGCACCAGAGTCTTTTCTACAATCTTAACCTCCTCTGTATTTCCAGAAATAAATGTTTTCACTCGTTCCACACCTGCTTTCTTCTTTCCTTTCAAAGCACTTGCATACTCTTTCACATCATCTAAGGTCTTGAATGTACGTGATTTATAAGTCAAGATGGGGTGTTTCACTCTCCCTCCGAGGCTTGCCTTCTTCGTTAAGAACGACTCGCCAGTATAAGGGAAAGGAAACCACTTTTCTGAAATTTTATGGTAACCAAATTGGAAATTTGGAGCCGCTGAAGTTTCTACCAAACACTCAATGTTTTGTGCACACGTGTCCGGGGCACGCAACGAGTTGATGATTTCCACCAGCAACAGTCCCGTTGGAACTGACTCGCACACTGATCCTGGGTATGTTGCTGGTGGACATCATGCGCTCGTTCGTACCCTGG
>JAOZIG010000151.1 GCA_026014515.1 Candidatus Bathyarchaeota archaeon
CTTTCAGTAAACACGTATCCAATGGTGCTTCTAGCAACAGCGCTTTTCATATTATCCAAGACTCTTCTCAGACCCAGCCTTCTCTCAGTCATATCCAAGAACACCAACATGGGACAAGGAGTCATCTTGGGGCTTAGTAATAGCTTCATGAGTCTCGGACGAATCATAGGGCCCATCTGGGCTGGATACGTCTTTGACTTGAACTATAATTACCCGTATATGAGTGGTTCAGCGATACTTTTCATTGGGTTCCTGATTAGTCTGACTTGGAGAAACAAGACTGGGGCTAACCCCAGTACTCCTTGACGTAATCAGTTGCCTTCATGAACTCAACGTCAGGGTACTTGCTGGCATACTCGATGATGCCCTTCAAGCAGAGCAGCCTTGATGGTCGTCCAGTAACCTGTGGGTGGTTGGTTAAACAGAATAGACTACGATCCTTGTATCGTGCGTCAAACTCTATCTCCCAGACATCAACTGTCTCCTTCACGGTTGCACCCCAATCAAAATAGAATGTCCAGTCATCAAGGTTGTACGCGACTGGAATCTCAAGAAGTTTGGACTCTTTGCCGTCTATCTTGTTGTAGAAGCATTCCTCTGAGCCCATATAGTCGCTGTTCCAGAGGAAACCCATCTCCAAGAGATTCTTGTGAGTACGTTCACTGGGCCTCCAACGGGGGGTACGGTGCCCAAGAATAGTCTCCCCAGTGAAATCCTCCAATAATTCTCGGCTCTTCTTGATATACTCTATTTCAGTCTCAGGGTCTAACGCATTATAGCCCCGATGAGTGTAACCATGGCATGCTATCTCGTGACCTCTACTGATGATCTCCTCTACGGCTTCTGGATAACGTTCAGCTGTTTGACCTACAACACAGAAAGTCGCCTTAATATCATACTGGTCCAAGAGGTCCATAATTCTGTAGACGCCTTTACGTGGACCATAGCCTCCTTGAGTAACATAATACCCGATACCCGGGTGCATCTCCTCAAAGGCGGTCTCGCCGTCGAGATCAAAAGTAAGTAGAACTGGGAATGGCTTCATAGGTGAATGAAGCCCTTTACGCTTTTTACAGTTACTTTGTCTGTCTCTTTGCCATATACTCTGCGTCTGCTTTCTCTCGGCTTAGTGGATAACAGATGAACATCTCTGGTCTTATGTCCAGTATGTTGGGGCTGTCATTAGCCGTGAATACTACTGATGTATCGGCTCCTTTGTGACTCCCCGCGATGCTGATCACCTGTTCTCCCGGTAGTATCAATCCCGCGTCACATGCCTTAGCTACTATCTCCACATTCACCTTAAGCTTCACTGCTATCAGCGTCTGGGTGATAATGCTCATGGGGCTGTGACCGAGCCGCTGACGTTGCCTGATGCTGTTGGTTACCACATCAGTACCAAGATTCACTACACCACCCAGGGCCTCAATACGTTCCCAGTTCTCGGGTTTGAACTGCTGCACTTTAGGTACTGGGAAACCCATCTGGTGACCCACCACAATGAGGTTTATGCCTGCGTCCTTGTAGAGTTCTGCTGCTTTGACGCCTGTCTCTCCGCTTGTGCTGGCTACGAGGATGGTCTTGATGTCTAGTTCTTTGGCTGCCTCTAAGCTTGCTTTAAGGGTTGTTTCGGTATGTTCTGCTCCACCTTCTGGGTAGTAGATGGTTGTGTGTTTGATCATTATTTTTTCATGGAGGTGGGTTGATAAAAGGCAATCGAGTGTTCCAGTTTTGAATAATTTTTAGATCAATGGACTGGAATACGAGCTAATATGTAGATCTATTCACTTTTTATATAAGTAAACGGAATATTTTGCATTATGTCAACCGATGATAAAGACCTGATGATTCTAAGAAAACTACAGGAAGACATGACCAAGTCATACAAGACCATAGCCGAAGAACTCGATATGCCCGCCACGACCGTCTACAACAGGGTGAAGAAGATGGAGGAGAATGGCGTTATCATCGGTTATAAGCCGATAATCGATGCATCAAAGCTTGGGTTCCCCACTACATGCTTCCTATTGATTACGCTCAGGTTCAAGGATAGTAACAACCAACCACTTGATATTAGAAAGATCGCTGATGAGATCGCATTAGACCCCAACGTACAGGAAACCCATATCGTTGCGGGTGACTGGGACCTCTTAGTAAAGATGAAGACCGAGAACGTTCAGAAGATTGGCGACTTCATAAACCATAAACTCAGATACATTGAGGGCGTGGAGAAGAGCCTCAGCTGCATCAGCTTCGGCACCATCAAAGAAACCTTAGACCTACCTCTTTGAGGCTAAGACGCTCCAACACTGGGGCAACGGGTCACCAGGTATCCTGAACCACTCATCATCCACTCTTTTACTAGCTGGAGTATAAGCCCAGACCAACTCGGGGAACTCATCAACCTCATCTATTGTTAGCCCCGCCTTGATCAATGCATTCAGTACATCGCTGACAGTGTGTTGCCATTCGTAACTCTTCTTGTTAGTGATCTTTGCCTCAGCATCTGCATATGTGCCGTCATCCTCCCAGCTCAAGGGATCATCCTGATGCCAGTAACTGTACTTGACTCCAAGCTCCTCTGAGTCATCATCAAAGACCCACATGAATGGATGAGACTCAACTATCAGGAACCGTCCTCCCGGCTTCAGGAAGTGGGCGATTATCTCACCCCACTTGTCTATATCGTTGAGCCAGCAGAGCACACCGTAGCTCGTATAGACAATATCATAATCGCCTTCTAGGTTCTTTGGAAGATCATATACGTTACTACAGACAAACTCCGCGTCCACACCAATCTTCTTGGCTATCTCTCTGGCTAATTCTATTGCAGTATCACTGAAGTCTACGCCTGTGGCTTTAGCTCCTAGACGTGCCCAGCTGATAGTATCTAACCCGAAGTGACATTGAAGATGTAGAAGCTTCTTACCTGAAACATCACCGAGTTTTTCTAGCTCGATCTTGTGGAGGCTGTTTTTTCCTGCGAGGAATCCTTCTAGGTTGTACTCCTTTGAGGCTGCGTGTATGTCCACCAACTCGTTCCAGCGACGTTTGTTAGTCTCAAAATATTCTTCCATTGTTAGTCAGGGCTATTGGGTGGGTGTTCTGAAAAATGTTACTCAAGAATAATCATGAGTTCTGCAGATTCGTCTATTTCATGAAGAAGAAGACGATTGCAATGATGAGGTAGCTCATTACAAGCATTACGCCTTCCATCCAGTGGCTTTCCCCGTCCCTGACTATGTTGTCGAGGATGAAGACTGCTACTGTAACTGATACGACCTCAAGCTCGTTGAATATTAGCTGCATGGGGTGTCCGATTGCGAGACTGATGAACACCAGTAAGGGTGCTACGAATAACGCGATCTGAGTACTGCTACCCACAGCGATGTTTAGGGCTAGGTCCATCTTGTCTTTTCCAGCGACAGTGACCGCTGTTAGGTGCTCCGCTGCGTTACCAATCAACGGGATCAAGATGACGCCAATGAAGAACTCGCTCAGATGCGCTGCCTCAGCTACGTGCTCAATAACGCCTACAAGCATCTCGGACATGAAGGCTACTGCTAGTGTTGCTGCGAGTAGGACCATGATTGACTTATTTGTACTCCAGTGTCGTGCATGTTCATGGTCATCTGTTTCATTCTTGTGTTTTCCGCCGATGTAGAGGTGTTTGTGGGTTCTCATGCTGAAGAAGAGGCTGATCAGATACGAAGCCATCAATAGGATAGCTACCGCGATACTGACCTCCTCCAATACGATGAACTCTGTGTTGTTTGAGACCAACGAGAACGTAGCAGGCAACACTAAACCCATGATGGCGATGGTCAGCAGCGAAGCGTTTGTACCCGCTGCCACACCGTTAAACGTCTGTTTTTCCTTGCCCCAGCCACCTACGAGGAAGCTGAGTCCAAGCACGAATAGAAAGTTGCTCACAATTGAACCCGTTATAGATGCTTCTACGACGTCCACCAAGCCCCGTTGAAGTGCAAATATGGCGATAATAAGCTCAGTAGCATTACCGAACGTAGCGTTGAGGAAGCCCCCTAAACCTTCTCCGAGTTTCAGGCTAAGTTCCTCTGTGGCGACACCCATCCACTTGGCGAGGGGTATAATTGATGCAGCGCTTCCTATGAATATCCAGAGGGGGTCCATGTGCATGTACTCGAACGCGATGGTAATGGGTATGAATATCATCAACAGGTTTACTGGCTCGATGTCTCGTAGGCTCTGCATAGCAGAGCATATGGTGCCGTGTTTTTAGGGTTAACGCTATGGGAGATAATTTAGATGTGAAGCGGGATTATGTTGTGTATGATTGATTACAAACTTATCGAGGAAAAGCTGGGAGCCAGCATCATAAGTGACGTACTTGACGGAATGGGAATCAGAGGACAGTCCATGGATACCACCATCAGACCCATAGACGACGACATGACCATAGCGGGAATCGCCGCCACCATGCTCATGTCAGACCAATTCGACTACGCGAAAGACACCTTTGAGGTACAGTTCAAAGCAATTGACTCACTGAAACCCGGTGAGGTTATGATGGTATGTAGCAACGGTAGTGACCGGGCTGCCCTTTGGGGTGAGCTTTTGACTACTGCTGCTCGTTACCGTGGAGCCAAGGGCGTGGTGATTGATGGCATCGCACGTGACATCAAGTTAATCCGTGAGGTTGGTTTCCCCGTCTTCTGTCGAGGGGTCAACTGTATCAGCAGTAAGGGCAGGATCACGTGTATCGACCATGGATGCCCAGTGAAGATTGGAGGCGTTATGGTTTATCCGGGTGACTTGGTTGTCGCTGACTTGGATGGTGTGGTTGTTGTGCCGGGGGCTAAGATCGAGGAAGTCATTGAGAAGGCGCTTGATGTTGCTGACCGTGAGTCTAAGACTCGTGATGAGTTGAAGAACGGCATGGGCTTGTACGATGTGTACAAGAAGTATGGCACTGTTTAATCCATACAATTTTATACTTTTATACAAAACACCTACACAAACGTTTAGATATTTATCAATAAACTATATATGCGTATTATGTAAAGCAAGTAGCCATTGACCAAACAAGCAATAGACCCGGGTACACTTGCAGCGTTATTTGTTGCCGCAGTCTGGGGGCTCAGTTTCGTGGCTGCATCAATGGTCCTTGAAACCCTCTCCCCTGTTCTGCTGGCTACTCTTCGTTTCATCCTCGCATCAGTGCTCTTTTCACCGGTTCTCATAAGGGGGCGTCTGAAGGGCAACATTCCCACAAGGAACGATTTGAAAGATATGGCGTTGCTTGGTGTCCTCAGTATCAGCATCTATTTTTGGCTACAATATACCGGCGTCCAGTATGCTGGTGCCGGGGTCTCAGCAATAATCGTGGTTGGCTTTATACCGATATTAACTGGACTGGCTTCTAGCGTGATATTAAAGGAGCCTTTTGACCGTAGACGCTTACTTGGTGTTAGTCTAGGCTTCACCGGAGTGGTGCTAATCACATACCCGAACCTCATGTTGGGAACCGTGAACACCCGTTTCTTCATAGGCATCGCGTGTCTGCTAGGTAACGCTATCTGTTTTTCATTGTATTCGACTCTCAGCAGAAGACTGCTCAAGAAATACTCTGAGCCAGCTATGGTGACAAGCTATGTGACCGTGTTTGGCACGGTAGCGTTGATACCCATGTCCCTCACATCAGACTGGAGCACCATCTGGACCCTAACGAGTAACCAGTGGATAGCTGTCTTCTTCCTCGCCTCCATCTGTAGTGGTTTGGCTTATTTCCTCTGGAACTATGCATTGAGCCGGATTGACTCTGTGGAGGCTGCTGTCTGGCTCTACCTTGAGCCCGTTGTAGCGTTTATCGGCGTCTATCTTCTCTACGGGACGATTCCTGACGTTCTCACATTGCTAGGCGGTGTTCTCGTCCTAGCTGGTGCAGCTTTAACCTCGCTTCAGAAGACCGAGGTTAAATAACAAAAACGCAGTATTTTGTCTATGAAGCGCAGCGAACTCCTCCAGCATCTTGCTGAAGAGATACAGGCTATCGAATGCAGCCGTCCTCTATTGGTGGCTGTTGATGGAAGAGACGCTGCGGGTAAAACCATTCTCGCACACGAGCTTGCAGAGAAACTCACTGGTATGGGGCATGATGTGATAGAGGCATCAATCGACGGATTCCATAACCCACGAGAGATAAGATACAGAAAGGGAAGAGACGACCCGGAGGGATATTACAGGGATAGCTTCGACTTGGTATCTTTGAAGAAGCATCTACTTGTCCCCCTGAAGGTTGGGTGTATGCATTACCAGACACAAGTGTTTGATTACAGAACCGATCAGGTTATTGATGTACCCAAGAAGAGGGCTCAATCCGACTCGATTCTCGTGTTTGACGGGGTATTCACGCACCGCTGTGAGCTTCGATGTTATTGGAATTACTCGGTTTATCTCAGTGTAAGCGAGGCGGAGAGTCTTAGGCGTGGCGTGGAACGTGATCCGGGTGATGCTGATGAGATCAAACGGAAGTATCAGGTACGGTATCTTCCGGGTCAACGATTATATCATACTGAATCTGAGCCCATGAAGCATGCGAGCATAATAGTGGATAATACCGATCCTGATAATCCTGTGATCCTAGGGGAGTCCAAGTAGCAGTAATACCCTGAGTATAATACCCCCGAGTAATACAGCTACTCCGACCTCTACCCCACTCATTATCAAGGCTTTACGCATACCAAACTCCTTCACAAGTGCGGCAATCGTTGACAGGCATGGCACGTAGACCATTACCACGAAGGCGAATACGAACATCTGGACTGGTGTGAGGATGGTGGCGAAGTTGGTTGTACCCATCAATGAACCCAAGAGTATCAGTGTCAACTCTTTCCGTAGAATACCGAATATCAGTACAACTCCTGCGGCTGCTGGGAGTCCAAGCCACCATACCGTGATGGGGCTCATGAGGTTTTCTACTACGCTCAGTAGTCCGAGGAAGGCTGCTACTTGTATCACGAAGTTTCCGATGATCATCACTGGGAAGGCTTCGTAGACGAAGTCTTTGAGTCTGAACCATGTGCGTTGTGCGGTTGTCTTCATTGATGGTAGTCTGAACCCGGGTAGCTCCATGATGAGGCCTACTGGTTCATCTGGTGCAACCTTGTAGGCGATTCTACCGAGTACAAATATGAGTATGAAGTCGATGAGATAGAGTAACACAGCCCATCTGAACCCAACATAGGCTGCCACAAGTCCCATGATCACTATGCTACGAGCAGCACAGGGCACGAGTGAAGCCACAAAGGCACAGATCATACGTTCTCTTTCCGTCTCCATTATACGGGCTCCCAGTACTGCTGGTACGTTGCAGCCGAACCCAAGCATCACTGGAATGAAGCCTTTACCGTGTAGTCCGATGGAGTGCATGGCTGAATCCATCAAGTAGGCTACCCGTGCAAGGTATCCGCTGTCTTCTAGGATACTTAGAACCAGATAAAATGGACCAATATATGGTATCGCGACCACTACACCGCCTATGAAGCCATCAACAACAGCATCCCATATGAAGGTGGTAGCATCTGTGACGCCAAAGGCGTTGAAATAAACTGTCTGTAATATACCAAATACGGCGTCAAGTGCTCCTGCGAGCCAGTCACCGAAACTGAATATGCTGTAGAATACGGCTAGGATGCTTGTAACCATCAATACGTATCCTAGGAAGGGGTGACTGGAGAGGTCCTCAAGGCGATCTCGAAGAGTCTTCTCAGGAATAACGTGTCTTGTGGTTTTTTCGGATATCAGGCTGGCTAACCCGTAGCGTTCGCTGGTCATGACGCTGCCTATCTCGTGTCCATGTATCTCTTCGATTATTCCTCTTTGGACATCAACCGTTGTCTTGATATCTGGTTGTTTCTCGTAGATTATTCTCTCTATCTCGTCATCGCCTTCAAGAAGCTTGATGGCTATCCAGCGACTAGGATAAGGGGTCTCTACATGCAGCTCCGTTACTATGTGTTTTATGCCGTCCTCTATCTCAGAGCCATAACTAATGGGCTCGGCTTTTTCGCCATTTACTGCCTCCATAGCCGTCTTTACAAGCTCTGTTAGTCCAGCGCCTTTCACGGCAACCGTGGGTACTACTGGTACGCCCAGTTCTTGGCTTAGTTCTTCTGTGTAAACCAGTATCCCTTTTGCCTCAGCGATATCAATCTGGTTGAGAGCTATCACCATTCGGGGTTGTAGTTCTAGAAGCTGTATCGTGAAGGCTAGGTTGCGTTCAAGGGTGCTGGCATCAACCACGTTAATGATAACATCTGGCTGTTCAACTGCGATATATTCTCGGCTCACGATCTCCTCTATGCTATAGGTGCTGAGGCTGTAGATGCCGGGTAGGTCGATGACGTCGATCTCTTGTCCTTGATAGTTGAGGGTTCCTTCTGCTCTTTCTACTGTTTTACCGGGCCAGTTTCCTACGTGCTGATGCAGCCCGGTTAATTGATTAAAAATGACGCTCTTGCCTACGTTGGCGTTTCCAGCCAACGCAAACATGAGTTTTTGTTCTGACATTGTTTATAGACTCTGTATATTGTGGTGAGGTCCATGGGGGTGTGGGCGTTTCCATGTCTCATCCTTGTCCTCGACTTCCACGTAGACCTGTGATGCTAATTTCCGTCCCAGAGCCAGGCTTGTCCCCCTTACTTCAATCTCTACTGGTCCTTGGAAGGGGGCCGCATTAACCATCTTGAAGTATGTGCCGGGGGTTAGTCCCATGTCTAGGATTCGTTGGGTTGCGTGTCTGCCTCCTCTCATGAATGCTACTTTGCCTTCTTCTCCGGGTTTGAGGTTGCTTAATTGTGTGATTAGGGGGTGTTCTGTGTGTTTTGATCGTGCGTGTTCACAGTCGTCGCAGCTCTCAACTATTAGGCTGCACTCTGGGATGGGGTCATCGTCTATGCATTTCTCTGGGTTGTCCAGTGATTTGCATAGGGCTGCGGCGGTTTCGTCTGTGATGCTGTGCTCCATCTTGCATGCTTGGTCGTGGACTTTTTCTCGTGGTAGTTTGAGTTTCTCGTAGAGGAATACTTCTAGGAGTCTGTGTTTTCGCACGACTTTCTGGGCTAGCGCCATTCCTTTGCCTGTTAACTGTGTGCCTTTGTAGGGCTCGTATGCTACTAGTCCTTCTTCTGCGAGGCGTTGTATCATCTGGGTTACGCTTGGTGGGCTAACCTTGAGTTTTTCTGATAGGTCTTGGTTTTTCGCCAGATCTCCTTTCTCGTTGAAGCCGTATATGGCTTCTAGGTATTCTTCTACGCTTGCGCTACTCAAACCAAATCAAACATTTAGGCTAGCCTAAATTATTTAAACATTTGTATTTTGGACGCCTAAGCCAGCACATAACTGAACCTAGGAACCACGTTACCGCCCTCTGGACGAGGATCAATACTCTCAACAAGCTCTCCAGCGTCCACAAGCGCCTCAAGGAGCTCAAAATATGGGTTCATCACATAGATGCCTGCCTTACGATAAGCAGTCCACTCCTCTGGTGTGATATCAAAGGCTTCTGCCCAGCCCTCTGGGTGGAGGGCGTAGAATAGCTGTCTTACGTCTAGGCGGTTTGCCGCTGCTATCTTTTCCTTGATTAGTTTGATGGCTTTGGGTGTGTTCATCACGAGCTGTGGGATCTTTCTGTTGGGGTCCATCTCATGTATCTCGATATTGCCGCGTGTTAGCTTCATGACGCTGTTTTTTGGTGGCTGGAATACCCTATCCATGTGCTGTGCCATATCCTTCAGTCCGCGTCTGCTGCTGACGAACATGACCTCGTCTTTTCCTAGTGCCATGTAGCATGGTTGGTACCAGTTGCAGACGTAGATGGTGTCAGGTTCATCTGTGTTGAGGGCTACAAGGAGGAATGTGCCTGTGAGTTGTGGTGCGACGTGCTGGAAGGCTTCAATCATGTTCATGCCCTGTTCAAGAGCATCGCTGAGCATGTGTACGGCTACCTCGCTGTCTGTGATGTCGTCAACTGCCTCGCCGTAGCTTCTGAAGGTGTGTTCTTGCTCTAACTCTTTCCATAGTGTCTTGTAGTTGGTGATTCCGCCGTTGTGCATGAGGGCTAGTTTGCCGTCGTCGCTGATGTATGGGTGTGCCATCTCGTCTAGGTTGTAGTCGGTGTTTTTTGCTGCGTTGTCGCTGTATCTGCTGTGGGCTATTCCACAGGTGCCTTTGAGCTGTAGTATCTCTGGGTGGGTCTCTTTGACGTGCGCCAGTGGTCCTGCTGCTTTGACGAACTCTATTTGGTCTTCTTTTAGAACACCCATGCCTGTGGCGTGTCCGCCGTAAAGGGGTTCTTGGTACTTGATTGCGTCTAGGAGTACCTTGTTGATGTCTCTGTCTCCTATATAGGCTGCGAGTTGGCAGTTCATCTTAATCAGTAGTGGTATTCGATGGGGGTTAAAATGGTTTGGTGTCTGCTGGTGGGTATTTTGGGAAAAAATTTTCTCTGGTTTTTATTTTTAGTGTGACTCGAGGCGTATTCTGCATGGGATTCCTCTGTGGGTTGCTGCTCCCATTGCTGGACAAAGCTCAGTATCCCAACTGGTAAGGTAGTTGAGATTTGCCTCCTTACCCCACCCAAACGCTGCGTAGACTATCCTCGGGTCGAGACTGGGGTTTGGTTTAACTCGTTGAGTGATACATCCTTCTTTGGCCTCGATAACCGCGTAACCATCTTCTTTTAGCCTGTATTTTTTGATGGTCTCGGGGTTTAGCTCAACGTATGGTTCAGGTGACCTTTCACGTAGGCTTGGTAGTTGTCTCCAGCTGCTGTGGTAGCTGTAGTAGTCTTTGCCTGTGGTTAGGACTAGGGGGTATTCTATGGTGTTGGTGGTCTGGGGTGTTATCTTTGGTATGGGGTTTATTCCTTGTTCGGCTAGTCTTTGGCTGTATATCTCGACTTTGCCTGATGGGGTCTTGAAGCCATCTGATTGATGTTTATTGTAGCTTCTGGGCACCCAAAGTGTGCCATTCTCAACAAGCTTCCTATAGGTCCATCCGATGGGTTCAAGCACATAATCAAACACCTCTTCCTCGGTCTCCCAAAACCTGTCTCCTACTCCAAGAGTCTCTGCAAGTAGGTTGATCCATTGGATGTCTGATCGGGCGTCGTCTGGTGGTTCTATGAGTTTGGGGCGTGTGTTGATATGTCCTGCTCTTGGGCTCAGGTCCTCGTACTCGTGTTGTGCTGCTGCTGGTAATATGATGTCTGCTATCTCTGTGGTCTCGGTTTGGAAATACTCGACTGCTACGATGAGGTCTAGTTTCATCATGGCTTCCCGTGTTTTCTCTGTATCTGCGTAGGTAAGCAGAGGATTAGTACCCATGAGGATGCTTGCCTTCACAGGGTATGGTTCTCCTGTTAGGGCTGCCTTGAGGGTCTCTTGGCTCGGGGTGAGGTAGGCACGTGATGCTATGGTGTATTCTTTGCCTATCATGGGTCTGGTGCTCTTGTCCTGTGTGTCTTGGAGATTATTTAGCGGTGGATTGTTGATGAGGTAGTCTCCGCCGGGTGTGTCGAGGTTGCCTGTGATGGCTCGTAGTATTGAGATGAGGCGGGCTGTGTGGAACGCGTTTGGTGTCTGGTCTATGGGGTTGCCTGTCTGTATTGAGGCTGGTTTGGTGGTGGCGTAGGTTCTTGCGAAGCTTTTGATGTCTTCAACCGGTATCCACGTGGCTTCAGATAGCTCCTCGTAGCTGTACTCGGAGACCAACTCCTTCAATTCATCAAACCCAATAGTCCAGTTCTCAATAAAATCCGCGTCATAGAGCCGTTCATCGATGATGGTCTTGATGAGGGCAAGTGCTAGGTACCCGTCGCTGCTTGGTTTTGGTTTGATCCATTGTGTTGCCTGTGCGGCGATACTGGTTTTTCGTGGATCTATTACCAGTAACTCGGCTTTGTTTTGTCTGGCTGCTGGGAAGATGTTGATCATGCTCTCGCTGCCTGTCTCTAGGCTGTTTCGCCCCCAGACCAGTATGCATTTACTCGGAGTAACTGTGTCGGGGAAACTCTTTGTGCCATATGTGTAGACATCAGCGAAGACCCTAGCCATGCTACAGACGTTATCAAGATTAGCGATATTCGGTGTGCCTATTGCTTTCCCGAGCCTGATGAGCATATCTGTGACCAGATCGTTCCGGTGGGCTCCACGGTGGAGTACCACTGACTCTGTGCCATATGTTTTTGTGATGGCGTTGATCTTGTCTCTGATGTATTCCAAAGCTTCCTCAGTGGTGATTTCTCGCCATTGACCTGAGCCTCTATCTCCAACCCGAATAAGTGGTTTTGTTATCCTTTCCGGGTGATAGACAAGCTCTGTGAAGGCGCGTCCTTTGGCGCAGATGAAGCCTCGTGTGGGTGGATACTCAGGGTCTCCCCTGATGTTAGTAATTTTTCCATCCTCTGTTGTGATTATGATGCCGCATGAGGCTCCACACATTTTGCCGCAGAAAGTCTTGGTCTCCAAACCGTTTTCTACCTATCATATACGCCGTCATTTATCACATGAGCGACCCGATGATGTAATATTACCATATTGTCCTTCTGTAATCATGGTTAAAGCAGCGATTCTTGAAGATGTTAGAAAACTCAAGGTAGTTGATTACCCCGAGCCAGAGGTAGAGCCCAACGGGTTCCTCATGAAAATGGAGCTCTGCGGCGTCTGCGGCACAGACATGCACCTCTACGAGGGAAACATGAAGATACCCTTCCCAGTGATCCCCGGACATGAATGGGTCGGAGTCATAGAAGAAATAGGTGAAGAAGCCAAAGGCTACGAGGTAAGAGGACAGGGACTTGATGTAGGAGACAGAGTAGTTGTTGTACCCGGTACCAACAGATACTGTGGAGACTGCTACTTCTGTAGGTTCATGCCCCACAAGCCAACCCTCTGTACAGGGCGCAAGGTGATGGGGGTCAACATGACAAGCGCTGAGAAGCCGCATCTTCTTGGCGGATGGGCTGAGAAAATCTATGTTAATGCCGAAAAGTTCTGGGTCTACAAGGTGCCTGATGAGGTAACTCCAGAGGTAGCAGTACTCAGCGAGCCCATGGCTGTCAGCAGCAGAGCCCTTGAACGAGCATATGCACCAGGTATGCCCACCTTTGGTGAAGGCTTTGGTGTTGGACAGAGTGTCGTGGTTCAGGGAGCAGGAGCCATCGGTTTGCTTGCTGTTGCAACTGCTAAGCTGGCTGGAGCCGGAAAAATCATCAGCGTAGATATGGTGGATGAACGCCTCACAATGGCTGAGAAGATGGGAGCAGACCATGTTATTGATATGAGGCAGATGAAAACCGCTGAGGAACGCGTCAAGGAGGTTCAAAGACTCACAAATGGGCTCGGTGGTGATGTAGTCATAGAGGCGGTTGGTGTTCCCGCAGCCGTACCTGAGGGTATCGATATGACTCGTCGTGGAGGCAAATATGTTGAGGTTGGACACTATACGAATCCTGGTCCTGTGCTCGTCAATCCACATACCATCTGTAACAAGGACATGGATATACTAGGCTCATGGACATATCCACCAACCCAGTTTGGCACAGTATTGGACTTGATGAGGCTCGCAGCGGATAGATTGCCTCTTGATGAGATTGTAACTCACAAGTTCCATGTCTCTGATGCCCAGAAATCTATTGATACTTTGAAGGCTCGTAAGGGCATCAAACACGCCCTAACGGGCTAAACCTCTTTTTTTAGTCGAATAAGTGAAGGTAGACTGAGTCTATTACCCAAGAGTCTTGGATAATGTCTCCTTCCTCTGTTGTGTCATCAAATCTGATTGTGAATGTAGAACCAGTAAGAACCCCTGAGACATCTACTATATTGTATCCCGGTTCCACGGTTGTGATGAGATTAACCCACGTGGCTCCATTCCAGTAATCAACTCTTAGCGCCTCAGCGCCCATTTCCCCCCCGTATATGGATAGATACTCGTTGGTCTTGGAGGGAAGTAGAGTCCACTCGGCTTCTAGATCAAGGTCATAGTAGGAGTTACCGGGGGCTGTCTTGATCACTGTTACATTATCCACGTACATGTGCTCTGATGCTCCTACTCCGAGGGCGGTGAATCGTACCCGGAAATCCGCGACAAAGTATTGGCTGTCAATGATCTTATCCACATAGTTATGCCAAATATTCTCGGTACCATAATTGCCTAAATCCTCAATAATATCCCAGCTTGTTCCATCCCAGTATTCCAAAAGGAACTCGTTTGGATCAACCTTGTCCTCGTTGAACCAGAAATCAACATAGACCACAGTAGCATCAGAGGTATCCAGCGCAGGAGAATCCAAGGTTCCACTGTTACCTCCACCGCCCCCATCAAAGTCAGCCGAAAAGGTACCCCAGTATTTCTCACTTGCCTCCCTGTTCCATGCACTATTCTCTAACCATCCGGGTGGAGGCCAAGTGCCTTCAAAGCTCTCATCGTCTATGAGAGTGATGTTGACGTTGTCTATTGTTACTAGTTCTTCTGTTATGGTGTTGTTGATGTGATCTGGTCCTGCTTTCATGGCGTTGAACAAGCTGTGGGTTCCACGAGCAATAGGCGTATAGTTGTCCACTTGATCCTGTACATAGTAGTAGGTGGTGTTACCTGCCCCGCCTCCACCAGTTACCGGCGTCACTGGCATAGGATATTCTCCATAGTAGATGTTGCCGAGTCTAGTTAGTACCTGTATTGTGTATGTATTGAGTGGGTTCATCACGATTGACGTGTTTCCTATGTCTTTCTCCGTCTCCAATGGGTTGAGGCTTGTATCAACCCTGTAATAGGCTTCCTTATTCAGGGTGATGTCAAACACTCCTATCCACTCTAGCTGGGATATGATGTTCCCCGTGTTCTTGATTGTGAGGTTCAGGCTATTGCCCGGTGTCAACTCAACATATTGTATGCTTAGAGTCTCGTCTGCGGAGCCTTGGTCGAACTCCGCCATGTCTTGGATGATGACGTTGCTTTGACGTTCAACTCCCGTGCGGAGATTATAGTAGCTTACCCCCACTGCGAGTATCATCAGTAGGAACCCGATGCCAATGAGACTGCCAACTGCTCTTCGAGAAGCCACGAATAATGAATAACCTGATGATTATTATATATTCACGCCCCTGA
>JAOZIG010000509.1:0-1695 GCA_026014515.1 Candidatus Bathyarchaeota archaeon
CCACACCTAAAGTACTTGAAGTTGGCTAACTTGTTCCACACAGTGGCACGTGAAAGCACAGATTCAAGCGGCAGAATGAACGTCAAACTGGATCCTATTACATCAGTAGTTTTCCATTGAACAGAATCGATACGGTACGGTCTAGAGATGAAATCCTGAATAGACTGGCGAATCACAGAATCGGCAACTCGGGAGGGGTTGTTCATCGGAATGACAACCGTCTCCTCGGGAGCAACAAATTCAGTGATCTGCACGTCATCAACGATCATATCACCTCCTACGGGATTAACAATGTCAGAAAGAGTATTGAGAGTAGTTTGTTCAGTAGTTTCGTTGTTGTTGACTTAGTATTATCGAGAGAGTGATTAGTCACATCAATGTCTCCCGTGTAAGTAAGGGTTTTAGTTACCCCTGCCATCGGACTCGTTAAACAGTACTATACAAATCTGGTTAACTAATAGTGGAGACCCAAGGAACTCCAGCCATCAACAGCAGGGGGGGAATACAAGAGAAAAAGTATTTACAAATGTACATGCAGTGGGGCTAGTCTGCGTTTGCTTCCTCAGCGGTTGTTAAACCTCTGAGGCATGCTCCCCGTCTTGTTAGGCAGAGTTGAGAAATCCTCAAGCTTCTTCCAGTCGTCGTGGCCTGTTCGTTCGAGATATCTCTGATGGAGATCATTATCGAACTCATGAGGGCCAAAGCTGACTGGATCTTGCTTGTAGTAGATCCTGTACTCCATCATCGTCCTTGAGCTTGGGCTGTAGAGCTTGTTCCGAACCTCTTCGAAACTCATCATCTCCACTCCCACGCCCTTCTCAGCGATTACAGCTCGGTAGTAGTCGTACTGCTCCTTGCCATAGTCATACGCTTCATAAGAGAAAGCGTATGACTATGGCAAGGAGCAGTGGGGCTAGTCTGCGTTTGCTTCCTCAGCGGTTGTTAAACCTCTGAGGCATGCTCCCCGTCTTGTTAGGCAGAGTTGAGAAATCCTCAAGCTTCTTCCAGTCGTCGTGGCCTGTTCGTTCGAGATATCTCTGATGGAGATCATTATCGAACTCATGAGGGCCAAAGCTGACTGGATCTTGCTTGTAGTAGATCCTGTACTCCATCATCGTCCTTGAGCTTGGGCTGTAGAGCTTGTTCCGAACCTCTTCGAAACTCATCATCTCCACTCCCACGCCCTTCTCAGCGATTACAGCTCGGTAGTAGTCGTACTGCTCCTTGCCATAGTCATACGCTTCATAAGAGAAAGCGTCAACCATAGCTTGAAGAGTCGACTTCGGGTTCAAGCCGGGAACTCCATAGTTCAGCATGTCTTCCATGCGGCGCTTGGGGAGTCTCATCCGGCAGAGCCCGTCCTTCACACGAGCTTCGCGGCCAAGGAACGTGAAGTAGTCAGCTTCCTCCTCACGTCCAGCAGTCTTCTCTCCGGGAGTGACAGTGATTCCTTGCTGGGCAAACCAGCTAATGAGGGCTTCTGTTGAGAGCCCTCCAGGGTCACAGCCGATCACGGAGTCATCTCCGTACACAGCGAACGTAGCGGATTCATCCCCGAGGTGTCTTGTGGCAGACCTCGGGGGGGAATACAAAAGAAAAAGTATTTACAAATGTACATGCAGTGGGGCTAGTCTGCGTTCGCTTCCTCAGCGGTTGTTAAACCTCTGAGGCATGCTCCCCGTCTTGTTAGGCAGA
>JAOZIG010000509.1:1795-1921 GCA_026014515.1 Candidatus Bathyarchaeota archaeon
CGGTAGTAGTCGTACTGCTCCTTGCCATAGTCATACGCTTCATAAGAGAAAGCGTATGACTATGGCAAGGAGCAGTGGGGCTAGTCTGCGTTTGCTTCCTCAGCGGTTGTTAAACCTCTGAGGCAT
>JAOZIG010000136.1 GCA_026014515.1 Candidatus Bathyarchaeota archaeon
ACAGTCGATCTTGTTGGATGCGATATCACTCTCTACTGTGTAGTATGTGAGAGCGAAGTTGGTCGTAACAAGTACTGGTGAATCCGCAGTTGGTTCCCCTACCTTGTACATCCCAGGATCAACAGAAACAGGCTTCCTTGGATCTGTGTAGATAGTATCACGAATGTGTAGCTCAGGTAAGACAGCATAAGGCTCTGTACTATGGAGGATCATTATGTCACCGTATCTGATGGTGAACACTGATGCGACCACGGTTTCCCAGTAAGATGCACTTACAGGATCATCATGAGCCATCCATGCTGTAAATGGCACTGCCATTATCGGATAGGCAATCTCACGGTCACCGTCAATACCAGCCCTGCGTACCTTAACGAAATTGGTAAAGGTCTGTTTGAGCTGTTTGCCGGTTGGGAATGTTCCCGGATCAAGTACAAGTTTCTCTGTACCCATTGCTGCAAAGGTCTTTGCCAGTGACTTGAGAAGATCAAGGTCATTTGGTGCAAAGAGTGTTACAGGCACATCGTACTCCAGTGCAAGTTCTGCGACTTCCTTCCAGTTGTCCTTGTTTGCAGCGTAGAGCAATGGGTTTCTACCTTTTGAGGCTTCAAGGCCTGCTTTGAGCACTTCAGGATCGAATGAACAGAGAATGATTGGCAGGTCTGTTGTTTCGACTACCTTCTTCACTGCTGCAGCGAACTTCTTTGCGTCATTGGATGTGCAGCGTACTGCTACCATATCCACGGTGAGGAAGTTGCCTACATAGAACTTCTTGAAGTCCTGTATGTATTTTACCCTCTCAACGAGATCCTTCTCATCCATTGTGTCCCATACATCGTATGCTAACTGTGTCTGGTTGAAGAATGTAAGCTTGTGCCTGTAGAGTACATCGTCTCCACCGATCTTTGCGATCTTGTCACCAACACCAATCTCAACTTCCCTTATCTCAGGAGCCAGAAGTGCATCAAGCTCTTCATACTTCTTCTTGAATTTTGGTTCCAGTATTGGGGTACAATCTGTGAGTTTATGGGACCTGTCAATAAGATGTGCTGCAAAAGCCATACATGTTGGTTCACCACATTCACCACAGTTGGTGGCTGGAAGGAATTTGTAAGCTTCAAGTGGACTGTTAATTTTCATTTATCACACCTCCGCTCCGATCCAGTTGGTGATGTCAATCTCTTCAGACTCGATTGATCCGTAGAGTGTCTGTGTAATTTCCTTGAGCACCTGAACTGATGTTGGGTGCATCATCATGAACATATCATTACCTGCAAGTGAGAGTGCAAGACCTGTAACGATCTCCCAGATAGGTCCACGATATTCCCTTGGCCCCCAGTCAGAGTCCTGCTTTAGTGGGGATGAGACCATCCATGCCTCACGGGCACCCCATGCATTGGTAGTACCGGATGACATTGGGAATGTAAGTTCATCGTCGCCCATAAGACCGGCAAGCCTTATGCGCTCCATGTTAGTGTAAGCGTAGTCAAGACCATATCCCAGTGCTGCGGTTGTTGGGTCCATTATTATGCGGTCCCTTGGGACATTACACTGCTTCATAAGTTTCCTGTTAAGTTCTTTCTGAGCATTGATCTCAAGCTGTGTCCATGACAGGACAACATGTCCGTAATCCATGGCGGCTTTTGCTATCCTCTCGTAGTCAAGATTAAGACTTGCAGATGCCAGGAGAACTCTTTCACCCTCTGCGACCTCAGCTGCCTTTTCAAGCACTTCAGGGTCTTTCTCAGGGTTTCCTGAACCACCGATAACAATAGGTACGTCAACTGCCTGCAGGACATCTTCTACGACCTTTGCTGCTTCCTTTGCAGAGGTATCGTTGATGAGCGGGTCAGTTGAAATTAAGTGAATGGTTACCATGTCAGCATTGAACTCACGTACGACCTTCTTTGCCCATTCGG
>JAOZIG010000511.1 GCA_026014515.1 Candidatus Bathyarchaeota archaeon
TTAAGAGACTTAGTAATACGAGTCCAATACTAGTCAAGAGATTACCGGCTAGCCATTCACTAGCTAATGATGCGTTTATCTCGCTGTTCCCAACCCAGTCTGAACCACTCCATGAAAGCATGTCAATGCCTGAAATGTATGCCAGATAGTATACGAGCCTAGTAGTGATGCTACTGATAACTAATCCACCAGCCATCAACGGTACACTTGTGCCAAGGAACGGTATCTTAGCCCAGCCCCAGAGCCAGTGGATGCTCAAGGATACAATTAAGAAGAGGCCATACGAGACGAAAAAAGTTGGTGATCCAGAAAATAGAGCTATTGAGAGTATGGATAATGTGATGAAATAGTATCTCCAGCCCGTCATGAGATTATCAAATACAGCCATCATGCTGTTTTTTCTAGGCGGAGACTCTACGCCCGGGGGTATTGGACACCAGTATCGCTCGTAAACATCTCTAAACATTAAATTATAGCCCCGGTATGAGTGACTCGAATATTCTTTGCGCCATTGTTGACGGTGGCAACTTCTTATCTGCATCAGTGAGTGCTACGCCACGTTCTTCTGCCTCCAAGATGAGGCGTCGTCTGCAGCTTGAGACTAGTTTACATATGCTGCAGTTGGGTTGCTGGTAGTGCCATGTTTGTACGCCGTTGCGTGAGGAGAAGGTTATGATTACTCGTTGCTGTGTTTGTGGGCTGAATCCTAGCAGTATGCCTCTTGTGGCATCGATGTATTGTGGCTCAATCATGTTGGATTGGGCGGTGTGGGTTAGTGCTAGCTCTACTTTTTCTAGCATAACGTTCTCGGCGTCATATACTGCTTGGCGTGTGATGCCTAGCATTCGTCCTATCTCGGCTTTGCTGGTGCCTCGTAGTCTGAGGCCCCAGATTTCCAGTTGGCGTTCTGTGAGGTATGCGTTTGGTAGCATCGTTAGAAAATAAAAGTAAATGTAAAGTATAAAACCTTTACGTATGATCATAAAAGGAATGGTAAACCATATATGGTTGACGCATCTAAGTATCAACAACGCATGAACGTTCAACCATTAGCATCGGCGCTAATCCTCGCGTCACTCCACATACTACTAGCACTAGCATTCACGCTAACATATCACACCACAAAGACACCTAACTTCTCAATAGGACAAATAATGGCAATAGGAGCCTACCAGTCATTCACATTGACAAGGGTCATGAACATGCCAGTCTATCTGAATCTGCCAATCGCGGTAGTCTTTGGGTTCATCGTCAACTCCGACATCTATCTACTAGTCATCAAGCCCTTAACGCATAGAAAGAGAAACCCGGTAATGATGACGTGGGCTACCCTTGGGCTAAGCATAACATTGGAGGGACTTATCCGAGTATATGCTTACTGGATAAGAGACCTTACCGATGTATACTCATTCTCTTTCCTGCTTAAACAATATGATTTTCAACAGGGAAAAGCCCCGGGGATATTCTTTGTATCCAGCATAGCAGCGTTTCTAGTATACATTCTCTGGAGACACGTTTACAGTCGAACCAGTACAGGGTTAAGATACAGGGCAATCCTTGAGAACCCCCAACTAGCTGCCGTCCAAGGCATCAACATTGAGAAAAACTGGCTCATAATATGGGGGATATCAGGCAGTTTGGCTTGTCTAGCGGGTGCGATGTGCCCGATATGGTTCAGTGTCTCATCAATCGTGGGAACCCAGATAGTTACAGGGATTATTACGGCAAGTATACTGGGCGGATTAGGGAATCATCGTGGTTTCTTTATCGGTGGGTTAAGCCTTGGTTTTCTTGAGATCATGATCACAGATTGGGCTTCGAGGATGTATGGTACATGGATTGGAGAGTACAGACCATTTATCCCGATAGCGATAATGGCACTCACCTTGATGTATAGACCACAGGGACTGC
>JAOZIG010000378.1 GCA_026014515.1 Candidatus Bathyarchaeota archaeon
TGCATTGGTGTATTCCTCCAGACTATGGTGGAATTCAAGGTGTTCACTGGTTACTTTGGTAATGATGGCTGCACTGAATTCAATACCCCCAAGACGGTCAAATGTCTTGCTCAGTGCATGGCTTGTACATTCCAGGACGACGTGGGTTGCCCCATTTAGGGTACATCGGTAGAGGAACTCCTGCAGTTGGTCAGCCTCCGGTGTGCTTTGACGGAAGGGAGAGTCCTTCTTTCCAGAGCCGTCATCCATATTGACGGTGGTCAGCAACCCTGTTTTTATACCTTGGCGCTGAAGTATCTGATAGAGATAATCGCTGGTGGTGCTTTTCCCGTCTGTACCGCTAACCCCAATGATGCTTAGCTTTTCCTGCGGATAATTGTAGAAGGCAGAACACATCAAGGCAAATGCTGTATGAGGGTGTTTTGCAGTATAGTAGTGAACAGTGGAAGGAAGCCTCGGGCGTAGATTTGTTTCCTCTGCTATGATGCATACAGCACCATTCTCTATAGCGTCGTTGATATAATGACTTCCATCAGTCCTGAGGCCCCGGAAGGCGAAGAAGACTGATCGAGGTTTGCAGTTCTGCGATTGTTGGCTAATTTGTTCGATGGTCAGTGTATCGGGAACGCTCGTATCGTTGATGCCGATGGCGCTTAAAAGTGTCCGTAAAGTTTTCATGTCTCTATGGTAACAGCAGTGAGGGTGTAACCACAATAGAAAGGTTCAGTAAGTATTGGTGTCCTTATTTTGTTTTTTTTGGTATGCTGGGAAGGAAGGAGAATATGATCTGATGAAACGCTGGATATTAGCAGGAATGCTGGTCTTGTTGCCTCTTGCCTTCTTGCAGGCTTTTCCCTTGGATTTTGCATCCACTGCCTCCTGGGGCATGGGGAACGCCGGTCTTGCTCTGGACTATGAATCAGACTCCTTTGTTGCGAACCCTGCATTGCTCGCTCTTCCTGGTCGGGAGGACACGCACCTGCTTGCCTCTCTGAGGTATCAAGATCAGATAGAGAGTACCTATGTTGCTAACAATGAACCAAACCCAAGGCTTGTGAAGCCTATTGCTGACTGGACAGTCAGTTTCAGTGCAGGCAGTCTCGCTTTTACGGTCCAGAATCGTAACAGTTTGCTGGACCGACAGATAGAATCGAGTCAGAGTATATACAATGGCCATAAGATCACGATGTTTCAATTTGACTGGGCTACCGGTAGAGCCCCTTTCTATTTTGGGGTTTCTGTACGCGCCACTGCTGAAAGTGATCGTCCGATGATTGAGATCCGCGACGACAGAACCTTTCTTGACTACATCGTAGAGACTTCCATTGGACGCTATGAGTCCTTGAACAGCAGTTCAAACGTTGCCTTCGGCATGGGGCTGTTGCTCGATTATCAGTGGTTCAAGATGGGAGTGGTAAGTAACCAGTTTGCCTATGCTCGTGCTGATGATACCTTGATTGTCAGCGGGGACTCAGTGCTTAAGACCCTAGACTGGGGATTTTCTGTCAGCTCTCCGACCTACGATGCCTCCAATCAGTTGCATCTTGTAAAATTACAAGGGGCCTATGATTTCTTGAATATTGGAAGTGATGAGGACCGTCAGCTTCGTCTTGGATTGTCGGTAAAATTACAACTTCTCCCTACCTGGTCTGTAAGTCTGTTGGTAGGGTACCAGGAGGATAAACCAAGCCCTTCTGATCTCCTTTCTATCAGTTTGAGCAGGGGGCTGCAGACCATCTCATTAGATGCACAGTTGGATACGCTTAAGATTGCCTTCGGATTCGGATATCCTACTGCCTGGTACGTGGGTTCTCCTACCGATATCAATCCTCTCTTCTTGGTTTCCCTAGCATTAAGCTTGTAATTGTTCGTACTTGACATGCAACGTCGACCACCAGTATAGTCAG
>JAOZIG010000055.1 GCA_026014515.1 Candidatus Bathyarchaeota archaeon
GGTGATAGTGGGTCGTTGTTGGCGGTTGTTGTGATCAATTAAGTGGATGAAGAAGAAGAAGAAGAGGAAGATAGATACAGTGAATCTCATACATCTGAAGAGGTAGACGAAGTCGAAGAAATGACTGAATCACAACATTGGGCTAGCGCTGATTACCGCAGCAACTTAGTGCAATCATGGATCGACCTATTACCCAACGTACTTACGATCCTACCACTCGGCATGTTGTCATACTACGTATGTCTATTCTCATCCGCAGTATTAAACTTATTACCCCAGTCCTCGATTCTACAACTACTCACTACTGCACTCAACTTCAACTTAATCGCTTTACCCTTCATCTCTAGTTTCTTGGTGGGTTGTAAGATAATGAGTTTCTTGCAAATATTTAGAATTCTAACTACTATTACCTACTCAATAGAATTCGCAGTTCGACAAGTGAAAAGAATACTCGATCGTATTCCCACTCCACATCTAATTGCCCTCCTATCAGGGTTGATGGTAGCTAGCTTTCTAGTGTTCATTTGTTCCATAGGATATGCCACTAACTTACTAATCTTGTGTTTGTTTGCTGCCTTTGCTAATTTCGGGTTGCTAGGTACTGCTATCTCCAAAGCAAAAGAGGCATCCATTCAGTTGTACCGGTATCACTCCAAAGTCGACTTAGAATATTTGAAGAAATGGGTTAAATACACTGGTAGTGAGCTAGATCGACAGATTCGTAAAGCGCCCCAAGTCTTGTTCTTAGTAGATGGACACAGACCTTGTGAACCCGTCACTGATGCACACCAAGCCCTAGCCTCATTGCAAGCAAGATCATTCAAAGCCGACGTTACCTTCGACGCTCCCAAGCTCAAACCCCACCTCATCAACTGGTCTGGATTTGTCGATCAATGGACACCCATAGATCCCATAACTCCAATGGAAGCTTATTTGAGGGGTAATAATGTCACGAAAGGAACAGCCGCGTTAGTAACTGGTGGGTACTGGAAATTCTTAATGACTGGCAACATCACCGGCTCCACAAAGATTTTCACTAAGTTAGAACAATACGATAACAAATCCGATAACGAACGACCTAGAATTATTAGTAACTACGATACCATTCTTAATGCGCTGTTAGCTTCAGAATTTATTCCGGTTGCAGAGAACTTGAAGACAGACTTAGTGTATGGCCTCAAACCTACCGGTGGTATGAACCCTCGCGAATTAGGGAGATACGTTCAACAATGGCTATCAGGAGGAGACTACATCATCTACGAATGCGACATGTCAGCGTTCGACGCCAACATCTCCAAACAAGCACTCAGAATAGAACGCATGGTCTATGTTAAGATGGGTTGTTCTCAAGACGTGTTAGAACTTTTTGATCAACAAGAAGAATGGCGCGTTAGTGAACCCATGAAAGGCATATTCTTGAAGAGAGACGGACACAGAGCTAGTGGAGGAGCTAATACTACTTTAGGCAACACTAATCTCAACTTAATCTTACACAAACAAGTCTTAGATGGCATGGGATTACAACCCGGAGTTGATTACTTGATGCTAGCTCTGGGTGATGATAACCTATTATTCATGAGAGCAACAGCTAACACTGCAGAATTCGAAGAGAAACACACCAAGTTCTTTAAAGATATTTGCGGAATGAAACCTGAATTGATTGTACATCCTGTTGGCACACCCATTGAAGAAGCTAGTTATTGCAGTGGTTACTTCGGTTACGACTCAAACGGTGAACTAGTTTGGTCAGCTGATGCTAGGAAACAAATCCGTAAGGGATTAATGGTACGAGATGGTGATGACATGGTCAAGCTACAAGCGAAACTCTCTGGATTCGTAGAAGGATTTGCCTGTCCGTTCGTTAAACATTTCGGACAAATTGGACTAAACAAATTCTTCGGCGG
>JAOZIG010000083.1 GCA_026014515.1 Candidatus Bathyarchaeota archaeon
TCGCCCCTTGTTAAGCCAGAGATAGCCTAACCTAGAATAATCTCGTGCAGTGCATCTAAAAGTGCTACCAACTATGGTATTGTACCCATAGGGGCTCATGCTTCTGTCAGCGCCATATGCGTTGCATTCCTTGCTGCCACCTACCCCCCAGCCGGGTGTGTCACTGAAGTTGAGTTCTCGTGGATCATTATAGACCATGTCTCGGTAGGCGTTGGTCTTTAGCTCCATGGGCATGCCTATCTCCGAGAGGATACGGTCATAGATGTATGGTCCAACCATCTCGCCTGTGATGTTTCTCATGGCGAGTGCCATCTGCTCCAATCCAAAGTTGCTATAATTGAAGCCACACCCGGGATCAAAGAGAAGCTTGTGATGATCAGGCACACCATCGAATCGCCACCAACCGAAACAATACTCGTACATCTGGTAGGCGCCAGTATATCCCTTGAAGTGGTGTCTTGTGCTTGGTGCCAGCCATGGTTCGTCTGATGCGTGTCCGCTGGTCATGCTGATTACGTGTTTGACCTTGATGTCTTGTTTTCGTGGATCGGTTAAGGGCTGGTCCCATATCTGGGGTATCAGTGATTCCTCGCGACTCGCACCAACAAGCAACGTATCAAGATTCACCCGGTCCCGGTACTCATCAAGGAAAACACCGACACCGGTACCGAACACCGATTTCGTTGATGATTTTACATCGTTGCAGGATTCACGGGTCCAAGGCTGGGGACCACCCATTGATCCAGTGACGTAGCTCTCGGTGATAATCTCACCTCCATGAATAACGATTAATGCGCCACCATGACTCGTGGTGCAATCCGACTTGTCATGATAAGTGACTGCTTCAGCTAATTTCGAAGTGTTTACTCCATGCTTCTTTGGGTCGGCTACACGCCAGCCTCCTTCTTTTTCTGGTGGTGGATAGAACTCGGGCATCTTGAACCAGAAATAAGAATAGTTGAGGATATTAAACTACTCTTTGAGACGTATGGCTAGCTCAGCGATGGCTTTACCTAGGTCGCTTGATGTACGCATACCTTCCTCATCGTTTAGCACATCACCGGGGGCACTGCCAACAGCGTTAGCGTAGCTAGTTATCCCGGGTACGATCATCTTTTGGCTCAGGATAAACAACAACTGCTGTGTCCAGACGTTCGCTAGCCCTGTGCGTCGCGCAACGCTGATGGCTCCAGCTACTTTACCGTCGAATGTGGTTCTTCCCCTAGCTACACTGTTGTAGTAGCCTGTTCTGTCGATGAGGGCTTTCATTTGGGGGGTCATGGACTCGAAGTAGCTTGGACTCGCCATTATAATGCCGTCTGCCATAGCCATTCTGTTGAATACTTTCATGAAATCATCCTTGATGACGCACTCTCCTGTCGCGGCACAAGCGTTACATGCCCTACAAGGCTCTACCCGGTTCTCAGATAACAATAATAGATCGGTTTCAGCTCCTGCTTCACGTGCAGATTTTAACGCGTTTTCTACGATGAGTTCAGTGTTACCGCCTTTTCGGGGGCTTCCAGCTATTCCTAGTACAAGTACCATGAATAGGGGCACATGGGGTGGCGTATAAATTTACGCTGAGTCGTGGCTTTGTTTATTAACCAATAAGGTATCATCATGGACATGTCCAGTGAAAGCCGTGATGCGCAAACATATCTTTTGATGGTTGTAGCCATGGTTTTCTGGGGTGGAAGTTTCGTAGCGAGTAAAATTGCGTTACCCGAGATTCCACCTATGACTCTCACTTTCTACAGGTTTCTCATCGCTACAGCTATCATCTTCCCATATATGTGGGTAAAAGACGAGAAAAGAATACCAATGAAACAGGATATTCCACTGCTCTTTGGGTTAGGTTTACTGGGAATATCTGGTTTTTTTGCCTGTATGTTCACATCATTACTCTATACATCAGCCGCCAATTCATCAACAATAAACGCGTTGAACCCTCTAGCCTCAACAGTTTTCGCTGCATACATTACTGACGAGAAACTGACCAAACGTAAGATGGCCTTGATTCTCTTCGCCTTCTCAGGAATACTTCTCACTGTGACAGGGGGAGACATCAACGTATTACTGGGCATGCGCTTCAACAAGGGGGACGTAATAATGTTCGTCGCCATGATCAGCTTTGCAGTATACGGCATCTACAGCAAGAAAGCCACCACCAAGTACAGCCCCCTACTGGTAACAGCGTATGCTTTTCTCTTCGGTTGGCTGCAGACCATCCCCCTGATGCTACGGGAGGGTGTCTGGATGAATATCATCAACATCTCGGGGCGGACATGGGCTGCGTTGCTCTTTATGTCCGTTGGCTCATCAGTGGTTGGGTACCTGATTCAACAAGTCTCCATAAAACGAATCGGCGTCAACAAGTCTAGTCTATTCATCAACCTAGTACCTATATTCGCGACGATATTCGCTCATTTTGTTCTCGGAGACCCAATAACAATTGTGAATATAGTTGCCATTGGCATCATCGCATCTGCGGTCTACCTCAACACCGTTGAAAAATAGGCAGAAACATCAATCCATTAGATTTTATAGCACTATCTAGATGAATATGGAAGTGATTCTATGGGACGACGCATACCTTTCGATGAGCACTATCCGATGAAGGATGAATACAAGAGGTTTGATGCAAGAAACACGGCGTTTTCTGTTAAGAGAAAAATCTATGGACCAGACACATTCAGCTACACTCAAAAAGTATGGGATAAAATGCAACAAGGCGTCCCCGGGTTCAGCCACCCAGATATCAGCTTCAAGAACGCTGCAAACACCTCGGACAACCAAGACGGAATGGGTACAGGATACTATTCATGGGAACCTCTTGGAGTATCAGTGAAGCCAGACCATATTCCAAGATGGGAGAAAACCCCAGAAGAACATGCAAAAGTAGTAAAAAAGGCAGCCATGTACTTTGGAGCAGCACTCGTAGGTTTCACGAAGCTGGACAAGCGCTGGGTTTACAGCCATAGCAGCGATGGAAAAGAGATCGTGTTTGAAGACGTTGAACGTGGCTACATCACAGAAGAGAAGGCGGTAATCCCTGAGAGCCACAAGCATGTAATCGCCTTAGCGTTACCGATGGAGTTTAACGAGAACAGCTACGCACCTACCACCATAGAGGTTACGAGCAATATGGGATATGCTAGGATGCATGTAACCACAGGTACAGTAGCTGAGTTCATCAGGGGGTTGGGATGGAATGCGATACCATGTGGTAATGATACAGCGCTAAGCGTCCCAATAGCCATCCAAGCAGGTCTCGGTCACATGGGACGAAATGGACGCCTCATTACCTGGGAACATGGTCCACTTGTAAGAATCAGTAAGATATTCACTGACATGCCTCTACCTCAGAGCCCTCCGGCTCCAAGTGGCATCATTGAGTTCTGTGAGGTATGCGAGAAATGCGCAAAACATTGTCCAAGTCAGTCGATACCATTTGGACCCCGAACCTATGACCCCAAGAACGAGTCAAACAACCCCGGTGTCTTGAAATGGTACAATAATGAACAAAGCTGCTTTGATTACTGGCATGAGGTAGCTACAGGTTGCAGCATATGCTTCAGGGGATGCAGCTTTACAAAGAAGAAGGGACTGAGCCATGATATTGTAAAATGGTTCATTAGGAATGTGCCTGTTTTGAATCCTTTCTTTGCTTGGAGCGATGAAGCCCTTGGTTATGGCAAGATGAGTGACCCGAAAAAGTACTGGGATATTCCTTTTGAGCGGAGTTAAATACTCTATTTTATATCACTAGTTGGGTTCTAGTAGGGTTATTCGGTGATTATTTGGGTGAAAAGAAAGGATTAGTTGCTCTTATGCGTGGCTGGGTCGCGTTTCTAGACAGACAGGAAAGCCCATTCAAGGTAAACATATGGAAGAACCTTGCTCAACGCTTCGCAATGAACCTCACATACCAGTATCAGAGCATCTACCTCACAAGTCTAGGCGCCACACCCCTGATACTCGGCTATATTGGCAGCTTCAACGGGATAATAAACACGATACTCGCGATACCAACAGGTTTACTCGCAGACAGGATAGGCATAAAAAAAGTGCTATTGATGACCATCAGCGTAAGCATCATTAGTGCCCTTGTCTTCGCCCTCGCTGGCTCGTGGCAGATTGCCGCTGTAGCTATGGCGTTGTCTGGGGTTGCGTTTATTCTTGATCGTACTGTTTGCCCCATGATATGTGGCTCGATTCTTGCTAGTCATGAACGGGTGACGGGGATGGGTATCTGTGATACTATCAGCTTCTTCCCCCAGTTGATAGCTCCAATTATCGGGGCTAGTCTGATCACTTTCTTCGGTGGGATGAACGCCACAGGCATCAGACCCCTCTACTATCTACAGATCGTTGGCTATGTGATAGCATTCATCATCATACTCACAAAATTCACCAATCCAAGTAGCAGGATGGGTAGAAGAACAGACAACAACGTACTACAAGACCTCAACACGGTCATGCGTGAAGGAGTCATGGTACCAAGATGGCTAATCTTGACCCTTCTAACAGGGTTACCAAACCAAGTATTATTCTATATCCCATTGTATGCTGCGGAGATAAAGAACGCAAACCAGTTTATCGTCGGTGGGATCAGCGCAGCTTCAACACTGGTATTCGTGTTTTTCGCCATACCCCTAGGACACCTGACAGACACTTATGGGCGTAAGAAGATGATCACAATCACAGCCCTCATGGTGGCGTTTTCACGTTTCCTGATGGTCTGGGCTCCAACCAACTATATGCTCTTGTTCGCAGCCTTCCTAAGCGGTTTTAACATGACTGTGGTGCAGGGTCAGATGGCTATTGCGGTTGACCTTGTCCCGGCTGAGTATCTTGGTAGCTGGTACGGTATACAGGGGTTCATGAGAGGAATCATAGGAATAATTGGACCTCTTCTATGTGGGTATCTTTGGGAGGCAGTGTCACCGCACAGTGTCTTCTATCTACTTGCGGGGGTACAGTTGGCGGCATTAGCTGTGCTATTGTCGATTCCTACAGAAATAACGAGATAAATGGGTTAGAGGTTGATCCCCTTCACGATGAAGGGAGCAGGCTCCATGACGAACCCGTTATCCAAGAGCTTTTTCTCTATCTCCGAGAAGCGCTGAGGATACAGACAATGAATAGACTTTACACCGATATTAGCAGCGTTTGCCTTGGCAAAGTCTAGGCACTTTTTAGGGTCTCCATGGAATAATGCGACGTGTAGCTGATACTCAGCCATGAATCTTGCACCCATAACCACGACGTTACCTTCATCGTCCTTGTAGACCATGCCTTTCTCTGTTAGCCATTTGCACATCTCTGGACCCCACCTGAAGTAGGTACGGTTCAACACAAACCAGTTACCCCACTGCTCACCTAGAGGCAACAATAGCTCCGTGGCTTCCTCGACATCAGTGACCCGTTTGAAGCTGTGCTCGGTCTTGTATGGTTTTGCCTCCATCTTTACTCCGTGGAATGTCTCTTCTGTGCTTAGTCCATACCTTTCGGCTAGTCCAGATGAGACAGCGTTATTGATACCAGTGTACATACGCATGGTCTTGACGCCTTTCTCTTCACTGAGCTTTAGCCAGTGCTCGTAGAGACGTTTTCCCAGTCCTAGTCCTTGTCGCTGGGGTATTACTCTGAGGGTCTCAAGCCACGCTGAGCCGTCGGGTAGAATGCTGTATTTTCCGCAGCCTGCTAGTTCTCCGTCTACTGATTCGACGCTCCAGTCGCCGTCTTTGTCGTTGAGGAACATGTCCCATACGTGGGGGACGTAGCTTAGGTTTGGTGTTGACTGGGACTCAACCCAGATTGTTTGCTCCCTGTCTTCAGGAGTTGCCTTCCTTAGTATGATCTCCATGAAATATCACTGAATACCCTACCAAAGATACACGGCGTTATAATACAGTTACCAAAAAAGGTGAGGTTTAGAGGTAGTCTTTACAGTCGTAACAGTACCAGCGCTTGTACTGCTCAACCCATGTAGCCTTCTTACCACATCGGGGACAGACTGGTGCCTCGGATGAGCCTATTCCTGCTGTGCGGAAGGTTATCTTCTTGATGCTTCCATCAGGGTTGTACTCCACTGTCTCCATGATGCCCTCGCGTAGTTCATCCAAGTAGCCCTGTGCACGGTTGGGGTCGACTGCCACCAGCGCCAGCATCAAGTATGCTCCAACGGGGGATAAACCATAATTCAGCATCAGGTCGCTTATCTCGTATCCGCTGTAGCTGAGGTTCGGATGGTTGCCCGTCCTGAGGTAGGATACGAAGCCGTTAAACACGTCTGGTGATTGGCTCATTCTTTCTATTGCGTCCTCGGCGTGTTCCTGTGTGAACCCATACTGGGTCTGCAGCTGTTCAAGTACGTACGTATAGTCTTCAACTCGTAGCGTCATTTTCTATTCCTCCTAGTGCCCCCATTTACTATTCAAGTTATCAATCACCTGATTCGCGGTGTTATGACCAAACTTCCTTGAGTCACGTTCAATGAACTGCTCCTTATACCTGACATAGTCATGGTCTGAGGAAGTATACTTATCGTTATTGTATTTGCACATCTTCTGGTAATCAGACTTGGGGTCATTAGCCTGAACATCCTGATACGCGTGCCTAGCCTCGTGAACCAGCGTCCTGATAGCTGTACGTGGATCATCGAAAGCATCACCGTTTGAGTTAATCTCTATTGTAGCAGGTATTGTTGTCTCAGTACCATCAGGGTTTCTTACCTTGTACTCAGGGGTATAGCTTCCACCTAATCCCTTGTCAGGGTCGTTAAGCACTTTGAACTCGTACTTGACGCCCAGTTCTTTTTGGAGTATCTTGTTGACTTCCTGCATTACAACGCCTTTCTGCCCGGGTTTTAGTTTCTTCCAGTTATCCGGGTGCAGTTTATCGGTGTAAAAGTCATCTAGGTCACTGATACCATCAGCTATGTCATCCACCTTTCCCTTATCGGTTGGTGGCTCCATGGTGTAGACTCTTACACGGTCACCCAAGTCTGGGTTATCCTCTGCGTCTATAACCACCTTTGATAATCCTTTTCCCTCTTGGCTTTCTGGTGACCATCTTTTACCGTCGGGGGTTCTCCATCTACCATGAGGGTCTTCCTTGAACTGGGTGGGTATGTCAACCTTACCGTCCTTTGTCCAGTCCTTCCAGTCGGCATCCACGTATTTATCATCAAGAGGTTTGACCTTGCTGAGCACAGGTGGAGAGAATAATCCACTGATCCATGATGCGGCTAATACAGCTGCGGCTGATGCCGGGTATCCGCGTCTAATTAACTCGTTTATCAGCCACCCATTGTTTGCTAGGTTGCTCCATCCTCCATTCTCGGGGATTCCTCCGTCATCAGCGAGTACTGTTGGTGCCATCAACGCGAAAGCAGAAACAAGCAAGAGTAGTGTAACATAAATGGCTGCGGATTGTCCTCTCCTGTTTCTAACAAACATATAGACTAGCCCAGCGATTGATACGAGGGCGATAGCACCAATAATCATCGGGTTAGTGTTGAAGAATGACATATAACCGAAACCGATCCCAGCACCGATTATCGCTGCTGCTGGCATAGTGGCAGGGGGAAGCTGGGCTGGTTGTCCCCTGTTTACCATGCCTGATACATCCTTGAAACCAAGCTGTAGCCCCATTACCATGAGGCTCTCTTCCTGTGAGATGAGTATGGTGATCATCATCAGAAACATGGTTAACGATGTAACATTGGTCAATACAGTTAAACCAAGGACGAAGCTTACCGCTAATCCACCCATGATCATGGGTAGAACCGCGAACCCGATTGATGTGAGGCTCTTTATTATCCAGATTGGGGTCGTAGCGATAAGCGAGACTGTTTTTCCGATGCCTCTGCTTCTGAACATGCCTATGAGCCACCAGAACAAGTAGGTTATCATGAAGTAGAACAGCATGATGCGTGGACTGGTCTCCTGACCAGACATGAATATCAAGCCATCAAGTGCCGGGACGTTACCATAGTTCCAGCCATCGTTGACCCACCCCATCAAGTAGAAGTGGATACCATTTGTGATAATAGCGGATATGATAATGGAGATTATCATTCCTTTGATGATACTGGGAATCCCAGTAATGTACGCTTTAATGATCATACCGATGAATTGCAGTAAACTCTGAGGACCTTGCTCTTGCTGTGCCATAGAAACCCCCTATATGAAGGAACCAGATAAAGTTTAAGAAATGTTCCATTGATACAAATAAATGTGAATAAAACTAAGTAGAAACAGGGATTCTTGGACTCACAATAACCGGTATATCCACCAAGAAAGGACCAACTTTTACAGGAAACGGCCATGGTAATGGACCTTTATGAAGGCAGACCCCGTTACCTTTCTCGAATAACTCGATCTGGGTCGCAATGATGGTGGAGTTGATGCTAAGATAGAGTGCTATTGAGCCTAGGAGTGATGCAAACTCGCTTACCTGTAACCCTATTCCCCCAGCTATGGCTGTGAACGCTGTTTCCTCTGCTAGCTTCATCAACTCTCCGCCGAGTACATTGACATCTATGCCTTCTTCTTTGATGAAATCAGGAGATAAGGGACTGAGGCGCCAAAGCGCGTTCTTCAAATTGACTGCACACTCGTGTTCAAGACACACGTGTAGCGCTATTGGAACAGACTCTATGGCTTTCGCCCATTCACCAATCAATGGTAGTTCCTTGAACTCTGTGAACCCCCATTCTCCAGCCATGAGGCATTCTAGTGGCTCTTTTAACTCCTCGATTTGTTTCTGTTCCTGTATCATGGGTTTTGTGTTGTAAGGATGGGATAAAAACCTGAATAAGCTACCTTGGCTTGGAGCCATACGCCTGTATAGTGTACCAGTTAACCTTGAAGCCGCGACTAGCCTTAGACTCCATCAGGGATATTATCTCTTTGTCAACCCGTTCACGCAGATCAACGGGTACATGGGTTCTCCATAACGCTGTGTATGGGTTTGTGTGCCAGAATTGTTTTGGATCAACATGCATCACCCTGTGATACCCGTAGATCAAGGGGCGTCTAAACCCAGCCTCCCAGAACAATCGCTGGGTCTCCTCTAGGTCTATGTGCATCCAAGAGACATCATTCACAGCTTTTTTGAAACCCGTTAAACTTGGACGATCACCAGCATATTCCAAGCATAAGCTTACTAGTTCCTGTAAATGAGACCCAGCACCATAAAGAAGTGCAATTGAGCCACCGGGACGAAGCACTCTATAGGCTTCCTCTAGGCACTTTGGTTTGTCTGGGAACATCTGAAATGACATATTGGAGATTATAGCTTCAAAGGATTCATCAGGGTATGGAAGGTCATCTGTGTCACCCACCCTGAAATCAATACTATATCCAAGGGTCTCGGCGTTCAACCCTGCCTGTTTGATCATCTCTGGGCTGAAATCTACTCCATGAAACTCACCATCTCCGTTCAGATGTTCAATGAGCTTGAATGTACTCAGCCCTGTTCCGCATGCAAGATCAAGAACCACAGGGTTATCGCTGAATCTCATGTCTCTGAGAAGAAGCCCTGTCAGGGATTCTATGCCCCATCGTGAGTCACCTAGTCGTTCACTGACTCCAGTATCATAGTTTTCAGCGGTCTGTCGATAGGTCTCCCTGATGCGTTTCTTGGCTTGGTCGTGCATGTTTGATATGGACGGTTTCATGTGTTTAAAAATACCTTATACCGGTTAAATTCAGAATCATTTATGATAGTGGAAACTAAATCATACTTGGGGGTTTTATTGAGAGGAAGAGTCGTCTCGGTTTTAGTGTTAATGTTATTGGCGATGGCTCCAATGGCTTGGTGCACAACAGTTTCTGATAGCGTGGATGATGGAATAGACTATTTTGTCTATTATAATGAGCATCAAACTATCCCTGCACCACTGATCATGGATATGATCGCGGTAACTGCCACATCAGGCGGAGACCAGATGGTATATTTTGTGTTCGAGTTCAATGAACCAATCCCAACGGATGCTCCATATAACTTGCAGATAGCATTAGACACGGATCAAGATCCAATGACTGGGATCAATAGCCCTGAGTGGTATTACAATCAGCTGGGAGTAGACCACATGATCGAGATAGAGTTCAATGGAGTGGATACTGTTGGTGCTGTATCAGGTTACAGCGAGGGCATCTGGACTGAGATAGCCTCACCAGTTGTGGCAGCTGGAACGGACTACATCACGGTTTCAGTGGACCACGCAGCCTTCGGAGACTCAACCACCTATAGCATAATGACGTACATCATTACGGGAATCGGTCTCGACATGGCTCCCGAGGAAGGAGAAACTCCATTAGAATATGATACTGGCTCGATTCCAGAGATTATTGACACAGAGCCTGAGCTTGTCTATATTTTTTCAATAGATTATCCTGAAACTGTTGAGGAAGGCACCTCTTTCCAGCTTGATGTAGTTGATTTCCCTGAAGACCCATCTCTCGTACCCTACACGTATGAATGGGACCTTGACGGTGATGGCATCTATGATGTAATCCAAGACGCAGCACCATATACTCACACATATCCTCAAAACGGCGAATACAGCGTCTCTCTCAGAGTAACTGATGCATCAGGAATAAAAGGAGAAACCACTCAGACAATATCCGTACTGAACACTCCACCATACGAGCCCCAGATCACAACACAAGCCACAGTAGACCAAGGAGAAACACTGACAATAACTGGAACAGCCAGCGACCTTGGAGAAGACTCACTGACCTATACATGGATTATTGACGGTGAAACTCACGTAGGGGAAACAATATCAGTCAGCTTTGATTCACCCGGAGAAAAAACCATCACCCTCACAGTCACAGACGAGGACGGAGGAACAGTCCAGACAGGCGAAACAGTGAACGTAAATGAACTAGAACCGGAGCAGGAACCTGAACCAGAGATTGATCCATTGCTCATCATATTGGTGGTCTTGTTTGGTGTCGGCGGTATTTTCATCTATAATAGTATCAAGCCAAAGGCAGAGGAAGAGAAAAAACCAGAAGAAAAGCCAAAAGAGAAGAAAGGCTTCTGCGAGGAACATCCGGAGGTAGTTGAACAAGAGGAGAAGGCTTGCTGGGATGCACAGTTTGAGCTTGATAATGCGATTGGTAATATTCAAGACAGACTCGATGTCCAACGAGATATTTGGCGCAAGGATATCAGAGAGGCAAGTCGAACCATAATGGAGTGGGACATAAACTACGCCATGATACAGAGCCTCACAAAATCCGAGGAAGAGATAAAGAAATCCTCCGAGACAGTGCAAAGGGTAGCATCGATAGTAAAACCGGGCGCCAGCATGGGAAAGACAGCGTTCAAGAAAGGGGGAGAAGAAGCCATGAAGGAGCTGGGAAAGCACGTTGCTACAGAGGTGGGTAAGAGTGTGGCTGGTGATCTAAGCTCTACTGTTAACGATGTGCTGAGTCTTGAGTCATGGGCATATACTGAGATAGGAACCGGGATAGCCAAACTATTGACAGGCATTGATCCAAAGAAGGAGGCTTCAAAGCTCAGGAAAGAGTCCACAAGGATCGCCAATGACCTCCAGAGCTGGGTAGACAAGGATATGGCGAAAACAAGAAGATACACCCCTCGTACACTGCACACATGTATCGATGAGGCTCAACAGATGATGGATGATATCGGGACTGCGATTGACAACTTTGAGCAAGCCATTAGCGGGTTCAGGTGCGTTGACTGTGATATGCCCGATCATATACTGGATGAGATAGATGCGCTGATCAAGGAACTTGATGGGTTCATCAAGACCTTCGGGGACTTAATAGATCAGATAGAGCAGCGTCTGAACCAAGCTGTTGCCCTGTATAAACGAAAAGATGTCTATGATAGCCCCATGACTTGGCTACATGCACAAAACAATGAGGTCATCAATATACAGGAGTCACTGGGTAAGAGTGCAGAGGCGAAAAAAGGCTAGAGCCTCTTTATTCTTGTTATCTCTATTGGAGGCGTTAGTCGTTGCCCCTCATGGGGCTGGACCTGTATGGCTCGTACTACATCCATTCCCTCGGTTACCATGCCAAAGGCTGCGAACCCCTGTCCATCCGCATATCTTTTTCCACCATAGTCCAGTTCAAGCTGGTCTCCGATACAGAAAAAGAAACTACTCTTGGCGGAATCGGGTTTGAAGCGACTCATACTGATGACACCATCAGTATGGCTTAACCCTGTCTGGGTTGTTCGCTCCAGCGTGATAGGCTCAAATTCTTTCTCTTTTTCTACCTGTCCGCCTTGGATTACCTCGATCCGTACATCGTTGTCTGGTTGGTTCTGCATGGTTACCGTTCGGAAGAAAGTAGTGCCATCATAGAGCCCCGCATCAATGTATCTGAGGAAATTACCTGCGGTTATAGGAGCCTTATCGGGGTAGACCTCAACCTTGATCTCACCCATCGTGGTCTCGATCAATACAACTGGGTTATCTGACAAACTAATCAAAGAAGATACATCAAAGATGTATAAGAGAACTAGTGCCTTCGACGGCGACTACGATTATTACTGTTATTCTTCTTCATACAAGACTTGCAATAAACCGCTCTACCCTGTGTGGGCTTGAAAGGCAACTCAAACTTTGATTTACATTTGCTACAAATAGCCTTGAACTTTGGTGGTGGACCAGCCTTAACATGGACACTTGTCTTCAACTCGGTGATACTGGTGCTAGTCTCTTTCATGATATCATCAAGGGCATCCTGATCACTATGGGCAACAAAGGTGATTGCTGTTCCCTCAGTCTCCATACGAGCGGTTCGTCCGATCCGGTGGAAATAAGCAGCGGTCTCCATGGGCATATCAAAGTTGATGATGTGTGTGATGTCATCTATGTCCAGTCCCCTAGCGGCGATATCAGTAGCAACCAAAAAGTCAATCCTGTCCTTCCTGAAGCTATTTGTTACCTTGTCCCTCTGTGGCTGTGTAAGGTCACCGTGTAACGCGTTTGCTCTGAGTCCATCGCCTTTGAGTTTCTTGGCTAACCTGTATGCGCCTCTTTTGGTTTTTGTGAAGATGATTGCTTTCTGGACGCGCTGTTCTTGGATTAGCTCCATGAGTATTGGGTACCGGCTCATGTGGTCAACACGTACATAACGTTGCTCGATCTGTTCAAGAGTAATCTCGTCTTTGCTGACCAGTATCTTCTCAGGCTTGTTCATGTACTTGTTACATATCTTCCAGACATTCTGATCCATGGTCGCGGAGAATAAACCCGTCTGTTTCTGCTTGGGCACCTTATCAAGAATCTTGTTGATATCATTGACAAAACCCATATCGAGCATACGGTCGGCTTCATCCAACACAACCATCTGAACGTCACGGAGCTTCAAGGTTCCACGGTTCAAGTGATCAATAACACGCCCAGGTGTACCCACCACGATATGGACTCCGCTCTTAAGCTGCCTTATCTGCTGATTGATCTTCTGACCACCATAAATGGGACATACCTTGATACCAGTGTATCGACTGATATCTTTGATGTGATCGGCTATCTGTATAGCCAATTCACGGGTAGGAGCCAACACGACTCCCTGAACACGTTTCTCTTTAACATCTATTGACTCGATCATAGGGATGCCGAAAGCGGCTGTCTTCCCTGTGCCAGTCTGTGCTTGACCAATAACATCCTTACCCTCAAGCATGGGTAAAATTGACTGCGCCTGAATTGGCGAAGGCTTCTCAAACCCCAACGCCTTGATGCCTTTAAGAACATCCTTACTTAGGGGTAGATCGCTAAATTGCTGTACCTGCATACATTGTTTCTCATATCACTAAACTACGCATGCGGTCGCCTCGTCAGCTAAATAACATGAATATGTTCTACGTGACAGCCCAGAGACATGGGGGCGGCATTTAAAGGTATCATCAAATAACTAAAAAAATAACACTGGAACCCCCAATTGACGGGGTTTCCCGTTGATACGATAGGTACTTTAGTACCTGCGCTCTGGTCTGTGCTTCTTATAGCATTCCTGACAATAGACTGGACGACCCTCGGTTGGCTTGAATGGAACCTCGGCTTCCTGTCCGCAGTCGCTGCAGGTAATCTTGTGCATCTCACGGGGACCACGGTCGTACCTGCGCCTTTCTCTATAACCCAATACTTTCACTCCTATTACGTGACTTGATACAAAGAATAAGGTCGAAACGATACTCCGTATATCTGTGGATGAGGAACACGCTAAATTATTTAAAACTATTCGAGCTACCTCAAAGTTGTAGGCGACGAACTCATACTCATCTGACTTGTATCCTGATATAAGTTCAAATATCGTGGTAGTGGTGCCTTAGTATGGCTTCCAAGGTAGAGAAGGACATCGATGTCTTGAGGCAGTTTATCGAGATATACTGCCGCACAAAACACAAGGACGCCGAGAAAACCAGATACATGGGAGTTGAGTTATGCAGCGAGTGCCGGGAAACACTGGAATACGCAGCTCACAGACGAGAAGTATGTCCACTGAAGCCTAAACCAACTTGTAAGAACTGTGAGATTCACTGTTACAAGCCTGATCAACGACAGCGTATCAAGGAGATAATGCGTCACAGTGGAAAGTACGTGATACTCCATGGCAGACTTGATCTAATCTACCACTACCTCTTCTGATTTCTCTGGCTCCCTGATAAAGAACAACGTGATCACGAAACATGGAACATTGATGAACCAATATATGATGAGGGGCAACTCATGGCTCACCTGATCATAAAGCAAACCACCAGCGATACTACCTATCGCAACAACGATTAACCCGAAAAAGTTCTGGCTACCAAGGACTCTGCCCCGTTTATCCTCAGGGATAAGA
>JAOZIG010000241.1 GCA_026014515.1 Candidatus Bathyarchaeota archaeon
GGAGAAAAAAGATTTCAGAAAAAAATACCCCAAACTCTCAGAGGAGCTGGAGCAAGGCGTAGGTAAAGCTGAAATTGATTTCGAGGTCGAGAAACCCAAGCCCAAACGAAAATTCGCTGGCTACGACCCTGACATCATAGATTTTATCAGACGTTGCACAAACGAGACACAGGCGCTAGAAATCATCGAGTATATGAAAAACAGGGAAGAGATCACCCCCGAGGAAGCAGAAAACCTCTGCAAACAGCTTGAGGAACAGGGACTCAGGAGCTTTGGTAGAAAGAAAGACCCCGGCTTTTATGAGCGTGAAGGCTGATCAGGAAATTTATATCATAGAATTTGATACTCTGTGAACTGAAATGAGCCAGATTCGCAATATCTTCGTATCCATAGTAGCCTTAATTATAATCTACTTCTTCGTGAGAACCGCGAACATGATGGGGGCGCCCAACATTTTCACCATGGTGGCTGGACTCATGGTCTTGATGATCCTCTGGAACGTGACACGAAGACTAATCAGAGGATACTAGCCCTCCCCTCGGGTTCCTGTTTTTATATTTAGATGCATTATAATGTCTGCCGGTGTGTGCGATAAACATGGCGAATAAACTGGTAAGACCTAAGTATACGTTTGAGGAGGCTTGGCGTTTTCTATACCGCTACGGAACAATATACCTCCAGTTAAATGATGGTCCACTGGTGGAGGTAAAAACAGGCGTCACAAAGACAGACACTGGGCTAAAAAACATCATCAGGTTCCTTGAGGATAAAGACGAGGTTTTACGCATATTTGGTCGCTGCTGGGATACACATGAGGACTGCGAGGAAGAGATAGATGGGTACAGGGACGCCTTGATCAGCTATATTGATACAGCGTACATTGAGTAGTTTCTATGCTATTGTATCTGCTCTGGGTACTGGGTTCTACGGTTACTCCATAGATAGGCTGCGAGTATGAAGAACAGTGAGGGCACAACTATCCAGAGGTATCGATCAAGATATCCTTCAGCGATTAACGCAAACACTATGATACTTAAGAAGAAGATGGGCATCTCTCTTCTGCTTCCACTGAGAATTCCCAAGTATTAACCACCAATGATCAAACAATCAACGAGTTAATTATAGTTATGTGTAACAAACAAAGAAGGATACGTTTGGTCTATTTCTTTACAACGGTCCACTTGATCCGGGGTATATCGCGTCTACGAAGCTCAGCGTTCAACTCACCGAAATGCTGCCTGTAATGCCCAAGAAGATACATGATACGCCCAAGAAGCGTGGGACCAGTCCAAGGAAACTTCTCCTCAGAAACAAGCATATCAGTCATGGTTAAACCCCCAAGCCACGCGTAAATCTTGCCACAGACCTCCTGATGGTACTCTAGCATTTGCTGTTGGTTGGGAAGCTTCTCAGCGGGAATATGACCTGATTCTGGGTCGATACCATATCGGTTTTTCCAGACGTTTCCAGGGGGAGTGTCAGTTGTATAGTAGTCAGCTGCCTCGATTGCGTGGAAAACCAGTCTAGCCGGGATGAGATAGTCGATATCGCCACTCTTCCAGTGGGTTTCTGGTATCTGTTTTATCGCCCCCTCGTACATGATAAACATCAGTCGGTATTCCTCTACGAGAGTATCAGCAAGGCGTTCATCTTCAGCAGTCAAAACTAATCACACAAGGCTTTCTAAGGACACTATAAAAACATCAACCCAGAAACAGTCCAAATACTATCTTAAACCACTATAACACTAGAATGACTGACTCCTGTTGGCTAAAATCGTTTTATTTAGGTTTTAGGCTTATTATAATCAGGTTTCATAGAATCTTTTGAAAACGTTGCATATTGCATAGGTAATCCATTGTCGATCTTCTTTTGCCTTCTCGGTATTGATTCTCTTGGTGTTTATCTTGTAACTGGAATCCCATAATCCATCATCACGCTGATTTTCAATAAACCACTCAAGCCCCTCTGCTACCCTAGGATGTTCAATAGAAAAACCAATTAGTGATAACGAATCAAGCCCCATCAATAGATTATTCCACCAGAAAGGATACTGGAATCTTACCCAGTTATCCGCTGCTTTATATGTGTTGTAAATATTGGGTTTGAAGAATCTGGAGGCAAGTAATTCTCCAGCTCTGTAAGCCTCTTCAGTATGCATGTACTCTGGGTGACAGGCAAAGGCTCTGAGAGTCATCCCAGTAATGAGGTTACATGAAATACTGGTCCTATTGAAGGGAAGTATTTCTCCAGAATGTGAGGATAGTCTTGATACTTCATCCCAGCCTAGCCCTTCTGTGAGTAAGGGATGTGCCCATCCACCATCGTCATTCTGAATAGATAACAACCATTCTATGCAGTGATGTATCCTTGAGTCGCTGGTGTATCCAGCTTTGATGAGGTGCTCAAGGATGAGAGCGTCATAGTGTGGGTGATATTGATTTGCGTATATTCCTCTTATGTCGCCTTCCTCTGTTTGGAGACTGAAGATATATTCAGCGGCTTTTTTTATGGCTGGGTGTGACTTGTCGAGGTTGTATTTTCCTACGAGTATTCTTAGTCGTTTGAAGGTTTCTAGGAGGTTGTAGTTTACGTCTGGATATTTATCCGGGTATTTGCCCGGGTATTTCCATGATCCATCGTTTTCTTGTTTTTTGAGGAGTTTCTGTGGTTCTGGTAGATTCCAGAGATGGATTGGTGGTTCTTCTTGTATGTCCATTAGGTTTCGTTTTGTAATGTATTGTATTGCTTTATTTTTTGAATTTAATAATGACTCAATCGGATTATGATTGAACGTTTCAACCCAGTCCATACTATTATCGAAAATACAGTGATGCCATGATAAAACCATCGAAAAATACGGTTTCATGTAACAAGCACATTTAGATACTGTATTAAATTAGAATAGTTATTGATTGATGATATCAGTTGGCTAAAATCGTAGGATTGGTCGGAAAAGCAAACGTCGGAAAAAGCACATTCTTCGCAGCAGCAACCCTCAAACCAGTCGAAATCGCCGGGTTCCCATTCACAACAATCAAGGCAGATATGGGTGTCGCCTACGTCAGAACACCATGCGTCTGCCAAGAAATGGGTGTAACAGACAACCCCCAGAACAGTGCATGCGTAGATGGAATAAGACTCATTCCCGTAGACCTCATCGACACACCCGGATTGATACCCGGCGCCCACATGGGTAAAGGCTTGGGGAACCAGTTCCTAGATGAGGTACGCAGAGCAGACGCGTTGATTGTAGTAGCAGATGCATCAGGTATGACCGATATCAACGGACAAGTATGCGACCCCTTGACCCATGACCCCATTGAGGATGTTCAGATGTTTGAGAACGAGTTCGATCTCTGGTTGACGGCTCTCATCAAGAAGGACTGGGATAGGATCAGCCGCACAGCCCAATCAGTCAAGGAACACATAGCCAAACACATGGAGGAAAAACTCACCGGACTCGGCATCAACAGGTACCAGATCACACAAGCGGTAAACAATGCGGGACTAAACGGTTTCAACAGCGCCAACTGGACCGATGAAGAGTTCAACCAGTTCATAGTACAACTACGAAAGACCAGCAAACCCCTCATCGTCGCAGCAAACAAAGCCGACAGAGAAGGCGCAGACGAAAACGTTGAACGAATAAGAGAGGCAGGATACCTCGTGGTTCCTACTTGCGCTGAGGCAGAGTTAGCGCTACGAAGGGCAGCGGAAGCAGGACTAGTAGACTATACACCGGGAGACAAGGACTTCAAGATCAATAACCCTGAGAAGCTCAACAAGAGCCAACTAGCAGCACTGGAGAGGATACGTGAGAAGGTATTCCAGAAATACGGTGGTACCGGGCTCCAAGAGGTACTTAACACAGCATTCTACAGCCTACTCGACATGATTACAGTGTACCCGGTGGAGGACGCTGAGAAGCTGACAAACCATCAAGGACACGTATTGCCTGACTGTTTCCTAGTGCCCAAGGGTACTACTGCTAAGCAGTTTGCTGGTGTGATTCACACTGAGCTCGCTGAGAGCTTTATTCACGCTATTGATGCTCGGAGTAAGCGCCGGCTGGGTGATACCTATATCTTGGAGGATAATGATATCATTCAGATAGTATCAGCAAAATCAAGGAGATAGGAGATATGGCTAAAGTCATAATATGCGACCCCATCCACGAGGACGGAGTCAAGATGCTCAAAGACGCAGGACTAGACGTAACACTAGACACCGAAGTCACAGCAGAAGACCTACTACAGAAGATAGGTGAATACGATGCAATGGTCATCAGAAGCCGCACCACAGTAACAAAAGAACTACTGGACGCGGCAACAAGCCTCAAGGCAATAGCAAGAGCAGGAGTAGGCTTGGACAACGTAGACCTACCCTACGCCAAAGAAAAAGGAGTAGAGGTTTTCAACAGCCCAGAGGCACCATGCAACGCTGTTGCGGAACTCGTATTGGGTATGATGTTCAACATGGCACGTATGATCAGTGAAGCCGACGCAGGCATGAAGCAGGGTAAATGGGAGAAGAAGAAGCTCACCGGGTTTGAGATTCAGGGTAAGACCCTTGGTATCATTGGCTTCGGTAGAATAGGTTATACATTGGGTAAGAAGGCAAAGTGTCTCGGTATGCGTGTACTAGCCTTTGATGTCGCCATGGATAGGGTAAGGGGATTCGTTGAGGAGATAGGCGCAGAGGCAGTAGACCTTGATACGCTTTACGCGGAAAGCAACTTCATCACAGTACATGTACCCCTACTACCCCAGACAAAGCACATGATAAACAAGGAAGCCATAGCCAAGATGCGTGACGGCGTCCATCTCATCAACGCGGCTAGGGGAGGCGTCATCGACGAGGCAGCCCTCAAAGAAGCACTGGACTCTGGAAAGGTTCAGGGTGCCGCGCTGGATGTCTTTGAGCAGGAGCCCAAACCAGATGAGGAGCTTGTCTGTAGACCTAATGTTATCTGTACGCCCCATATTGGCGCGGGTAGCGTTGAGGCGCAGATTGGTAACAGCACTGTTGTGGCTGAAAAGCTGATTAAATTCTTTAATTCTTAGCTTTTTTTACTGTTTTATCCAGAAATCTACTCATATCGCATGCGATATGGTTATATTTTAGTCATTTATTGTGTTAATAACAAAAAAATGATAACCATAATAGGTGCCGGTCTCGCAGGGCTCAGCGCAGCATACCATCTAAACAAGGAATACACAGTACTGGAGAGAGACTCCAAAGTGGGAGGACTCTGTCAAAGTACAACCATAGACGGTTATGTCTTTGACTACGCCCCACACATCCTATTCACGAGAACCCCTTACACCAAGGAACTATTCCACAATCTTCTCGGAGACAACCTGCACACCCAGAACAGACGAGCCTACATCTACATGAACGACACCTACATCAAGTACCCATTCGAGGCAAACCTCTACCCCCTCCCAGACGACATCAAACAGGAATGCATACAAGGCGTCATAGACAAACCAACCCTAGAACCCACTAACTTCCTTGAGTGGATACAAACCACAATGGGCTCTGGAATAGCCAGACACTACATGGTACCCTACAACGAGAAAATATGGAAATACCCACTGAACAAGATGAACACCGAATGGATCAATGGCAGGGTACCAAGCCCCAGCGTAGAGGAGATGCGCAGAGGAGCAACAAAACCAACACAGATGGAATATGGTCCAAACGCTGAGTTCTGGTACCCCAAACACGATGGAATCGGGGCACTCGCAGACAGTCTAGCAGAGAAGATACCGGTCAAGCTCAGAACAGAGGCAACATGGTTCACACCCACCATGGATGGCGTTGAGACCCTGTACATTGAGGACTTTGAGGAAAAGACATTATACTCTGAGAAGGTGGTTTCATCGCTTCCACTACCTGAAGTAATCAACATGATGGATGATGTTCCGGATGCTGTGCAGAAGGCAGCAGATAAACTCGTCTATAATAGCTTGGTCTGTGTGATGGTAGGCGTCAAGCGTCCACATATAACGGATAAGCACTGGCTCTACTTCCCTGAACCAGAACTCATATTCAACAGGATCAGCTTCCCCATGAACTTCAGCAAGTACACCACCCCAGAAGGCTGCAGCAGCATACTGGTGGAGGTAACCTATAGGGATAAGGAACTGGACCTTGAGGATACCAAGAGGAAGGTGCTGGAGGACCTTGTCTCGACTAACCTCATAACGGAGTCTGATGAAATAACGGTATGTGAGGCTGTAGACTTCAAGTACGCCTACGTAATATACGATCTAAATCACAATGAAAACGTGAAGGTTATAAATGACTACCTTGTTGCCCATAATATAATACCAATCGGTAGATATGGGGAATGGGAGTACTACAACATGGATAAAGCTATCCTCAGCGGAAAACAAGCAGCGGAGGCACTAAACCAATGATGTCCATAGTAGTACCCACATATAACGAGGAAAAAAACATAGGAAGATGCCTCATGGCGCTCTGCAACCAGTCAATCCCACGGGAAGACCTAGAGATCATAGTGGTTGATGGTGGTAGCACAGACCGAACCAGAGAGATAGCGGCACAATACGCTAATGTTGTAATGATGCAGACCAGCGAAGGCGTAGGTGGTGCAAGAAACGATGGATTCCGCGTAGCTAAGAATGATATTGTGGCTACCACTGATGCGGACTGTGAACCCACTAGAGACTGGGCGAAATCCATACTCAAACAGTTTATGGGCCAGAATGTGGTTGCTGTCACTGGGACATTGAAGCCCTTTGACTGGAGCGATATGAACAGGTTTGAGAAGTTCGCATACAAGCGTAGCTTTGAGTTATCAAACATCGCCCTAACTATGGGCTCCAAGGTTGGACGATACCATCTCTGTGGAGCCAACACTGCGTTCAACAAGGATACATTCTTGGAGATGGGCGGCTATCTGCCACTGGCTTATGCTGATGATGTTGAGATATTCAAGCGCATCAAGAACCATGGCGACATCAGGTTCGCAGATGATATGGCAATCAACTATAGCGTACGCAGAATCAAAAAGATGGGCTTAACAAAATACCTGTACCTACTAGCCAAGATGGAGACAGAGGTCATGGTCCTCGGCAGAAAACCCATGAAAGGCGACTACGCCAGAGAAAACTACGATTAAGCTATTGGCACTTCTGGGTTGAGAAAGATCGCCATAACGTGGACATCATCATATTCCCCATCCAGCTTCCTTGCCTTCTTCTTGGTTCCTTCACAGACAAAACCAATCTTCTCGTAGAAATCTATGGCATTCACATTTGATGCATAAACCAGAAGCTCTACGCGCTCCATCCCACACAGTTCAGCAGCGGAAAGAGTAGCAGACATCAACTTTTTACCGATTCCCTGACCACGAAAAGCCGCTGATACCCCCATTGTGTTTATTTTACCGCTGTGATTGAAGCCTTCACCTTGGTTGGGAAGTACCTCACACCATCCAACCACTTTGTCATCCTTGACTGCGATGTATCGGGGAGTACCCCGTTGCATGTGGGCTAGGACGTTTTCACGTGTATCTTCAAGACTTGGCGCATTGACGTATCCTAGATATTTTCGTTCACTTGCTACGGTCTCAAGGCACTTGTGGAAGCTCTCAATGTACTGCTCAGAAATGGGTACTATGGATATGGATTCGTTTGTGTCTGACATTTGGATTCAATTTTTCAAACGAGATACTGAATAAAAACCGGACTCACCTAGGATAATCACAAAAAGTGACCACATGGAAAGAAATCATTCGTTAAAAGATACAATAGAATAATTTGTGAAAATTAGTTGGCGATCCAGCCCAAGTCCTTGTCGGATTTGATTGCTGGGTGATTTGGGTCAACGAGAATAACCTCGTACCACTTGTAGCGACCATCCTGCCATACCCAGTAGCTGTTCAAGACCTCTAGGTTTGGGTACTTTCGGGCTGTCCTCTCCTCTGCGATGAGCTGCTTGCTCTTCGCTGGTGTGAACTTTACGACACCCATACGCTTCTGGCGTCTTCCCAGAACTGGTCTGAGTTTTCTTCTTCCACCGCGGCGGACACGAGTCCTAACAACGATTACGCCGTGCTTCGCCTTGTATCCTAGGCTATGTGCCCTGTCTAGTCTTGTTGGTCTATCGATCTTTATTGATGAAGGCTCTTTTCTCCATGTGATAGCCCTCTGCTGCATTACTTCTTTTACGAAGCTCTTCTTTGGGCTTTTCCATGCTTCTTTGAGATATTTGTACATCGTGTTTTTCTCCTCGATGGGCTATCAAAGTACCTTACTGCAAATTAATAAAGGTATAGGGAAAAAAGGCTCCCTAGAAAATCGCATACATCAGTATCAGGGGTAGGAACACGTTCGCTACCAAACCAATGACCGTGATCAAGGTGTTCAAGCTGGGTCCAGCTGTGTCCTTGAATGGGTCACCTACCGTGTCTCCGATAACGGCTGCGTGGTGCGCATCACTGCCCTTACCGCCTAGGTGTCCGTCCTCGACGTACTTCTTGGCATTGTCCCAGAGCCCACCTGCGTTACTCATCAGGAGAGCAAAGACCAAGCCGCTGAAGATACATCCAGCTAGATAACCTCCTAGTGCCTCGATGCCGAATATGAATCCGACTAGAAGAGTCACGACGATGGCTGTAACTGTGGCGGGAAGTAGCTCCTTCAAGGCGCCTGCGGTTGCGATGTCTACACATTTTCCGTACTCTGGTCTGACACCTTCCTTACCCTCAATGAGTCCAGGGATCTCTCTGAACTGGCGTCTGACTTCCTCGATCATGCGCTCCGCGTTGCGTCCAACGCCCAGCATAAGCTGTGCGCTAAAGACCGCGGGCATTGCTACGCCTATGAGTGCGCCTAGCATTACCAAGGGGTTCATGAGGTCAAAGATTACCTCTGTTCCCAGTGTGACCTCTGCGACTTCTTTGAAGGTTGCTAGGATACTGATGACTGTTAAGCCTGCTGCGCCGATTGCGAAGCCCTTTGTGATTGCTTTGCTTGTGTTTCCAGCTGCATCCATCTTGTCTAGGATGTGAATTGTCTCGTGGTCGAGTCCACCCTGCTCCGCGATTCCCTTGGCGTTGTCACCGATTGGTCCAAAGCTGTCGTTTGCCACGACGATACCAACGATGCTAAGCATACCGAATGCCGCGATACCGATTCCGTAGACGCCGTATCCGGGTCCAAGTGGAGCGGTAACCACGTAGCTGATCCAAGCGGCTAAGCCGACACCCACCATTGGTGGGAATGTACTGTACAGACCATAGCTGAATCCTGTGATGATGTTTACTGCTGCACCTGTTACGCTGCTTTCTGCTGTTAGCTTCGCAGGTGTCTTGTTGATGTCAGTGAAGTAGTCGCCTGTGAATCCGATGATAACTCCAGCAATAAGCCCTACTGCTGCTGCGTACCAGAATCGAATATTATATCCAAGCATCATGTTCGCTGCGTAGCTGAGCACTAGGAATAGTCCTACAGTGACGTAGGTTCCACGGTTCAGTACGACGCCGGGGTCCTGTCCCTCCTTGACGTTTACCGCGAATATGCCGATGAGGCTCGCGATTGCGCCGAGTCCAGCGTAGACTAGGGGTAGCTCTACGAGGTATCCTCCGAGCACTGAGCCCAGTACTGTGACTGCCATCATGCTCGCTACGTAGCTGTCGAATAGGTCTGCACCCATTCCAGCGACGTCTCCGACGTTGTCTCCGACGTTGTCAGCGATTACGGCTGGGTTTCTTGGGTCATCCTCATCTAGGTCGAACTCGACTTTTCCTACTAGGTCTGCTCCGATGTCAGCGGTTTTTGTGAAAATGCCGCCACCTGCCTTTGCGAATAGTGCTAGGGCTGAGGCTCCGAAGCTGAACCCGAGGATTACGTTGGGGTCTCCAGTTAGTCCATAGATTATACTTACTCCGAGGAGTGCGAGTCCAATGACGCTTGTTCCCATGACTGCGCCGCCTCTGAAGGCGATTGGGAATGATTTGCTTATTCCCTTGCGTGCCGCGCTTGCTGCGCGTAGGTTTGCATCTGTGGCTACGTCCATGCCCATCCATCCGGCGATTCCGCTGCAGATTGAGCCGAATACGTAGCCGACTGCTAGGACTATGTTGTCCATGATGTTTGGTGTTGACCAGATGGGTACTGGCAAGAATACTAAGAGGACTATCGCCATTCCGATGACGAAATACGCTAAGGTCTTGTACATCCTATTGAGGAAGGCTCTTGCTCCTTCCTTTATGGCTCCGGCGACGAACTGCATCTTTTCTGTGCCTGCGTCTTGTTTTTTAACGAAGTCGTGGATGTAAAAACCCGCGAGAATTGAAACTACCGCCATTATGGGGGCGATTAACCATGCTTCTACCATACTTACATCTCCTTAGGTTGATTAGTTCCTCAGAATACAGATACTCAATCTATAAAAATCATTGGGAATAAATCCGGTAAATACTATCGGAATTTAACACATACTATACAAAAAACGGTAAATACTATTAAAAAGTTAGGAGAAGCTAATGCTTCCTGTGCGCAACATACTGGCGCTTTGGTATCAGCCGCTGAGGCACTATCAGGAACGCCGTTAGGCTACCTGCGAAACAAACCAGTAACTGTAACGCTGTTAGCGGTACTACGTGGAATATCTCATTCAGTGCTGGGGTGTATATTATCGCGAACTGTAGGGCCAATCCAACTGCTACGCTGACGAAGAGTAGCTTGTTCTCAGTCCATCCCTTCAAGCCTAGCTGGAAGATGTGTTTAGTCTCGCTCCGGCTCTGGTATGCTAGGAAGAACTCGAAGAACACGATGCTTGTGAAAGCTACTGTTCGTGCTGTGGTTGCTGCTAGCTCAAAGTCTCCGCCACTTGTACCGATTGTCGTGATGTATGCCCAGAAGAAGGGTATGAAGTCGCTGATGAAGTCAACAAGCGCCGCGAATACTATGAATCGCCAGAACCGCTTCAGTATGTCCTCCTTGGGGTCACGTGGCGGGTACTTCATGATATCTGGGTCCGGTGGGTCAACGCTCAAAGCGATGGCGGGCAACCCGTCGGTTACCAAGTTGATCCACAGTACGTGGATAGGCAGGAAGGGCACTGGTAGTCCCAGTGCTGCTGTGACTGTGATCTCTAGGAACTCGTCAAAGTTCGCAGCCAGCATCAATCTGATGTACTTGGTTACGTTGGTGTAGATCTCACGTCCAACCTTGATTGCCTGTAAGATGGTTGAGAAGTTATCATCTTCAAGAACCATGTCGCTGGCTTCCTTGGTTACGTCAGTTCCCTTGATACCCATGGCGACGCCAATATCAGCCGCCTTCAAAGCTGGCGCATCATTTACGCCGTCTCCTGTCATGGCTACGATGTGTCCAAGACGCTTGAGGCTCTGGGCGATCCTCATCTTGTGCTCGGGGCTGACCCTTGCACAGACGCGGACATCCTCGATTACATCATCAAGCTCCTCGTCTGTTAGTGCCTCGATCTCGATGCCTTCCAGTACAGCGTTATCTGTGATCTCGCTGAGGATACCGATCTCTTTGGCGATGGCTACTGCGGTGATCTTGTGGTCACCAGTGACCATCACTGAACGGATACCTGCCTGCTGAGCCATCCTGATGGCTGCTGGAACCTCTTCACGAGCGGGGTCAATCATGCCCACGAGTCCAACAAATACCAGATCAGCCTCAACTTTGTCAACCTCCAGTGCTGTCAGATCATAATCATCTGGTAGCTCCTTGTAGCTCATAGCCAAGACACGTAGGGCATCCTGAGCCATGTCCTGCATGGTTCTGAGGTTGTCGGTTTTATCAGCAGCTGTGAGTTCTCTTTCACCGCCGTCCAGAATCTTTACTGATCGGTCCAACACCATCTCAGGTGCTCCCTTGACGAATGCAAGGAGTTTTCCTTCTGGTGTCTTGTGTACGGTGGTCATTCGTTTACGGGTTGAGTCGAATGGGATCTCGCTTACCCTTGGGTACTGCTCGTTGAGTGCCTTGTTTCCCATTCCGGCTTTCTCGGCTGCTACTACGAATGCGCCCTCTGTGGGGTCTCCGTAGCATATCCAGCTACCGTTCTGCTGCTGTACATGTGAGTCGTTGTTCAGTGTACCGATTCTTAGGAGAATCTCCAGCTCTGGGTCTTCCTTTGGATCGACCTTCACATCATCTATGATGAACTCTCCTTCAGGCTGATACCCTGTGCCAGTGATCTCAACAACTTTACCCGCTGCGTATAGTCTTGTGGCGGTCATCTCGTTTTTTGTGAGTGTGCCAGTCTTGTCGCTACAGATTACAGTGGTGCTTCCAAGGGTTTCTACGCTGGCTAGGCGTCTTACGATGGCTTTCTGACGCGCCATACGGCTAGTGCCTAATGCTAGTGTGATTGTTAGTACCGCTGGTAAACCCTCTGGGATGGCGGATACAGCCAAGCTGACGCTGGTCATGAAGACCTCCTCAAGTGTCCTGTCGTGGACGAACCAGAGTACAAAGAACACGAATGCAGTCAAGACTAGACTGATCATAATGAGCTGTCTGCCCATCTTGTCCATCTTCTGTGTGAGTGGCGGTGGCTCAACATCGATTGCCTGAACCATTCCAGCGATCTTACCGAACTGGCTGTTCATACCCGTCTCAGTGACTACCGCGACGGCTCTACCGTTTGTTACAACGGTTCCCATGAAGACCATGTTCTTCTGGTCCCCGATTCCCGCGTCATCATCAACCAAACTGATACGCTTGTTTACGGGTCTGGACTCACCTGTGAGTGCAGCCTCATCAACCTCTAGGTTGGCTGCCTCGATGAGTCTGCTGTCTGCGGGGACTCTGCTTCCAGCCTCAAGTAATACGATGTCGCCTGGTACAAGGTCCTTTGAGTCTATGTCCAGCTCTTTTCCGCCACGTAAAACAAGTACGTGCGGTGAGACCATAGCTTTGAGTGCCTCAACTGCTTGTTCTGCCCGGTATTCTTGGACGAAGCCCAGAATACCGTTCATCACTACGATGAGTAGGATGACGTAGGCGTCTGTCATAGCTTCGCCTTCCTTCCAAGCTAGATAGCCGGATACAGCTGCGGATATTATCAGTACGATTACTAGTATGCTCGTGAACTGCTCCCAGAGGATATGATACCATTTGGTTCCACCTTCCTCCATTAACTCGTTAGGACCATACTCTGTGAGACGCTTTTCGGCTTCCTCGCTGGAGATACCGTTGTCGCTGGTCTCCAGTGCGGCAAGGACGCCATCGATCTCTGTTGAATGCCAATTCTTCTTTTCCATGGTTTACACCATTTAACCTTTAGGCGATACTGGTGCCTATTTCCTCAATGGGAATACTTTGTCGCTTAAAACTTCTACGTTAATTATTAACCGTAAAAAGTGAAAACATGGTCTCATCCATCTAAGACCAAGTAGCGTCTCTGACGTAGATAAACCACCTTAACACCATATGTTCTGGCTTTCTGACGCAGTTCAGAGTCACTTGTCCCAAGGATCAAATCATGCTCAAGAGCCAAGTCGATAAGAGACTCATCAACTAAACCAGTGGAATCGTCCTGTATCACGGTGCAAAGCTCAGCCATCTTCAATGCAAACAATAACCCTTTCTCAAAGCTAGGTTTGGCTGTCTCTTTGAGTAACTTGATCTCATCAATGACTCTGCTGGAAACATAGAACTCTGTGATATCGTTTATCGCCTCATCCGTCTCGGTGAATACATCAACCCCGAAACGTAGGGGAATTAAAAGAAAATTTGTGTCACAGAGAATCTTGGATGGCAATGTTAGCCACTTACTGTTCCGACGCCTATGAGACGCCATCTTCCACCGATACGCCTACTGAGTGCTACCCTGTCTCCGGGCAAGGCACAGACTGGGATGGATAACTGCATATCAACTGTCTTCTTGCTGACATCAGACACCTCACCCATGGTCTTGGCTGTACCAACATTAAGCAACAGTTTCTCACCCTTGGCGATCTTTGCTACCTTCTCCTCTGTCATGCTGCCGACTACACGGTCAAATAACCTGTATTCCAGCGCCATGTTTTCCAGTACTGGGGGGAGTGTTCCGGGTTTTCCCGCAAGACTTCCCACTAATCCATCTGACTTGGTTAGGCTTGGGTCCATCATTGTTCCTATGCCTGCGAGTCCACCGGGTATGGCTTCCTCTACTTGTGTATTGCCTACGTGGAGGCTTGTGATGGTGGTGTACATCTCACGCATCTTGACCCTGTTCTTCTGACGTTGAGGTAATCCGGGTCTTATCTCTATCTCGTCACCTAGTTTGAAGCTTCCCTGTGTAATGCTTCCACCGATGACTCCACCCACCATGTCCTCTATGACAGTACCGGGCTTGTTTACGTCAAAGCTTCTCACGATGTACATTCTTGGAGGGAGGTCTGGGTCTCGTTCAGGTGTAGGCAGGTATTCCTGCATCGCTTGTACCAAGAGGTCTATGTTGATTATTTGCTGTGCTGAGACCGGGATGATTGGAGCGTTCTCAGCGATGCTTCCCTTGAGGAAGCTCTTGATCTCCTTATAGCTCTCCTCCGCTCGCTCAATGCTTACAAGATCAATCTTGTTCTGAACAACAATGAGGTTCTTGAGCCCTACTGCCTCGATTGCAGCAAGATGCTCCCTTGTCTGGGGCTGTGGACAGGTCTCGTTTGCAGCGATAACCAGTATGGCTCCATCCATTACGGCTGCGCCGCTGAGCATCGTCGCCATCAGTATCTCGTGACCCGGTGCATCAACAAAGCTAAGGGTACGCTGTAGCTCTGCTTCTCCTCCACAGTTATTCCATACACTTGAAGTGCAGTACCAGTCGGGTTCGG
>JAOZIG010000103.1 GCA_026014515.1 Candidatus Bathyarchaeota archaeon
GCACAGAGGGAGGCAATGGCGCGGCGTTCTTCTGTGCTTGGGTAAAAAAACCCGCATGTGTGTACTCACTGACTACTTTTACCGTCAGTTCAAGAGAGGAGAAAATAAGATCTACAAGCTCCTCATTTCCCATTTTCTTCTTTGCCTGCTCATCCTCATAAAAGTTATGATCCACCAGGATTGATGGGAGGAGCTCTTTGAGCAGTATCAAGGTTTCTTGTTCCCCTTTCTCTGAAGAACTTTTAAGTTTGAGCATTAGCAAGGTTGGAAGCTCTTTTAAGAGGATATAGGCCTCATCATCGTGTTCTAACCCAACAAGAGTGCCGAGCTCGATACGTACTTTCTGGATGCACGCATCATAATTCTTTGATTTTATAAACATAGTGTTTTACTCTCCATATGCAGTTGATGTTAAATCGGTGATGACTACCGTGATGGGCTCATCCGTACCTGATGAGAGTGCTTGGCCTGAGACAGTTGATGAGAGGATCCCGGTCCCGCTGACAGTTGCATCTACTTCTCCGATGGACACAGAGGGAAGAGTGATCGTGATCTCGTGCCCAGGGGTAGGCGATGAAAACGAGAGACTCACCGCTGCACTCTCTTCAGCTGTAAGATACGTACTTTTGAGTGCTTCAATCTCTGCGCTATAGGGGAGCTCAAAACTGATAGTCACATCTCGCTTCCCATGCTGAGGCTGTCCTGCATACAGTCCTGAGGAGTATGTTTTGGGAGCACTCTCAAGCGCATTATCAACTTTCAGTGTTGCACGGGTTATATCAAAGCTTTGCCCTCCAAGACTAAAGCTGGCAGCGCTACATCGGTAGGATCTAAGAGAGAACCCGCTAAGGCTTGGATTCAAGCTTCCGCTCTCTTCAGTTGTTCCTTTGATATCGATGCTGCCTTTCACATAATCACCTGCAGCACACTCTAAGGACAGGGAGGAAATACTGCAGCCTGGATAGCGTTTGACTGCAGCTTTTCTATCAATGAGCACCGTGAGACTTGGAAGGGATTCATTCACATCACATAAGGCAAAAGTGTGCGTATAGAATTCACTTAATTCATCAACCTGCTCACACAGATCTGATCCACCCAGTGCTGCATGAAACAGCAGTCCTGCGCTCTCAGGGCGTAAGATGAAGCTCAAAGATCCTACTACGGTTACTGAGAGCAGGTCTCGATGCGTGGCAGTCTTTGAGCCAAGCAGGGATCCCTCATCACCTTTTTCCACGCTCACCTTGATGCTTTCACTGGTGATATCAATGAGATCTGTTGGGGTTACAGCAAGCCCAAAGGAGCTCTCTTTTCCCATGTGCACCTGTGTGCCTATTCCGGTTATAAATGCCATGTGTCCTCTCCTGTGTTGTTACATCATGAAAAATCTTTGGACCACTGGAGCTGGAGACTCACCTCAATTGCTGTGATTGTTTTTGAGGCCGTCACTGCAGGATAGTAGTCCATGTCTGTGATACGCGCGAAATCAATAAACCCATCGAGGGTTTGATGTTGGCGAAGTAGAATATACAAGGCTGTGTAATAGCCAAACACTCGAGTGACGAGTTCTTTGTTCGATGCTCCTTTACACAAGATAAACACGGTTGCCTGCATGACTGCCAGATCACTTCCCATGCTCAACGCTTCAAGGTGCTCGTAATCTGGCTGGATGAAGAACATGGTGTTTTGTCTCATCCGATCGACATCAGGAAAATCAATGCTCACATTTTTATTACTTAGGGGTTCTAGCTCCTCCGTATCAATCCCTGTGATATGAGCTTGTAGCTGCGCTACGATGATTTCACTCAATCTCTCTAACACCTGCATCTCGGTTTTCATCTTGTTAGTCGCTCCTTTTCGATGCGCTTGAGTT
>JAOZIG010000092.1 GCA_026014515.1 Candidatus Bathyarchaeota archaeon
CAATAAACGTACCATTCTACGGCGAACCAGACGCAAAAGACGCGGTAGCCGTAAGCAGACACGGTGTAGAACACTTCAAAGACCGAGAAGTCGTCATACTGGATACCAGTGGACGCCACAAGGAGGAGACCGGGCTCATCGCTGAGATGCAGCAGATAGAGAAAGTGGTCAACCCCCACGAGGTAATACTGGTACTGGATGGAACCATAGGTCAACAGGCGTCAGCACAAGCCACAGCATTCAAGGAAGCTACCAAGGTCGGTAGCATTATTGTCTCAAAGCTTGACGGTACAGCCAGAGGCGGCGGCGCATTGAGCGGCGTTGCAGCCACAGGCGCTCCCATCAAGTTCATTGGAACCGGTGAGAAAATAGACGACTTGGAGGTTTTCGTACCCAGCAGGTTCATCGGAAGACTCCTAGGAATGGGAGACATCGAAGGACTTGTAGCAAAAGTCAAGGAAGCAGAGGCACCAGTCTCAGAGAAAGATGTCGCTGCGATGCTGAGCGGCAAGTTCAGTCTCCAAGACATGTACAACCAGTTCGAGGCCATGCAGAACATGGGACCACTACAGAAGGTACTCGGAATGATACCCGGATTCAGCTACCAGCTTCCAACAGACGAAGTCGAAAACGCTGAGGAGCGCCTCAAGAACTGGAAGGTAATAATCCAGTCCATGACTCAGGATGAGAAGGAAGACCCCAAGATTTTGAGCCGGAGTAGAATCCAGCGTGTGGCTCGTGGAAGCGGGCGAGACGAGCGAGAAGTAAGAGAACTTATAAAACAGTATAATACTATGAGGAAAATGCTCAAGCAGATGAAGGGCAGCCGAAGGATGAGGCGCCAAATGCCTTTCAAGTTACAGTGAGGAAAACAAAATGGCGAAAAGTAAAGGAATACGAAGAAAGAGCAGGAGCGTCCTAACCAAGAGAGTAAAGGACAAAGGAAGACTCCCATTAAGCAGACTACTGACAAGCTACGAGGAAGGCGAAAAAGTAGTAATCAACATCGACCCAGGCATTCACAAGGCAATGCCACACAAGCGATACCAGGGAAAGGTTGCCACCATCGTGGGACAGCGGGGAAAAGCCTACATAATGGAGATCCCCCAGCGGAAAACAGTCAAAACAATTATCACCACCGCCCACCACATTAGAAGACACAAGGATGCGTAAACATGTCAGTAGCTGAAAAAAGGGAGATCACAGTAGCCGAGGCACGTAAACTATTGATGGATAAAGCCGAGGAGCTTGACCCCCTTCAGCGCAGGGTACTGGAGTACACGATTAGATTCAGCAAGCTCGATAGCACATCAGCGGGTGAGCTTACAGAGAAGCTCATGAAGGAAGCTGAGATAGACAGGGGTCTTGCTGTTCAGATAGTGAATGCTATGCCTGAGACTGTTCCCGAGATCAGAACCTTCCTTGGAAGGCAACGTATCATCGCCGAAGATACTTTAAACAAGATTTTAGATATAATTGATAAATACCGGGTAGCAGAATAACTACCCAGAGTATACACCTAGAGGTAACGCACATTGTATAGGGAGCCTAAAAAGTATGAGGAATACGCCTACGTTCTAGACTATCTGCCACATGGACGACCGGGGGCTCCACGAACATCACACAGCTCACAAGGGACACTGCAGCTTTTGGGCGAGGAATACTTCACACTGCTTGAAGCAACACCCAAAAACGACGCTGAATACAACATCAGGGACAGGATATTCGTAGGAAAAGGAGCAAGAGCCCTAGTAGACCATATCCTAGGACGCATCACCTACGATGACTTAACATCCTCATCCAAGGCAGAGCTACCGCTAGCCATAGAGGTAGTGGTTCAGGAGAACGAGAAACGGTTCATAGACTTCATCAACGATAGCCCAAGTCTGACTCCCCGTATGCACAGCCTTGAGCTTATACCGGGTATCGGAAAGCGTTTGATGTTCCAGATACTGGAGCTAAGAGAGCGTTACCCATTCGAGAGCTATGAGGACCTCAAGGAGCGCACAAGCCTCAGTGACCCAGTGAAACTGATATCACGCAGGGTCTTGAAGGAACTTAGCGAGGAAGAGAAGTACTATATCTTCACGCGCCCAGTCTAGACGGGGAATAATTACGGTTAACATGGTTTATCCCGTGTTTTAGCCTGTCTGCTTGCATTATCTTTTTAAGAATCCTCTTGGGTAGAGTGATAGACTAACAATGAAAGCTGCCGACTATAAGTACAAGAGAAACATGGCGTACACTAGGCGCAAATACATGGGTGGTATCCCCGGTTCAAAGATCGTAAAATTCACCATGGGAAACACCGGCAAGGATTTCTCACACAGGATAGAACTCGTTAACATCAAGGATGTCCAGATCAGACACAATGCCCTAGAGTCAGCGCGTATCGCAGCCAACAGGGTTATGGAGAAATTCGTCGGCAGAGAGAACTTCATGCTGAAGATTATCCCATATCCACACCAGATCATCAGGGAGCACAAAAGGGTCAACGTAGCTCAGGCGGACCGATTCCAAGAAGGAATGAAGAAAGCCTATGGCAAGCCTACATTTGTTGCGGCAAGGATCGACAGCAAACAGACCATCATCGTTGCTGAGGTAAACAAGAACAACGTAGAGCACGCGAAGACGGCTCTTAAACGTGCATCAGCAAAGTTCCCAAGTCCCTGTAGGATCGTTGTATCCGAGGTTTAGGTCCCGTTTTTTGGGAACCATTTTTACTATCCATCATTGATTCATTGGTGATTAGGCTTGTATGACTTAGAGTTAGAGCGGGTAGTATCAGAGATAAAAGAACGCAAGGCAAACAAGGTTCTACTACAGCTTCCTGATGGTATGCGTCCATTCGCATATCAGCTTGTGGATGCAATCGAGAAATCAACAGATGCCACGGTGTTTCTCAGCGGAGACTCATGCTATGGTGCATGTGATATTGCTCTATCTCAGGCTAAACAGCTTGATGCTGATTTGATTGTTCATTACGGGCATACACCCATGGTGAAGCACCCTGAGATGCCTGTGATCTATGTTCATGCAAGCATCGATGTAGATGTGGATAAGCTGGTGGAGGAGGTTCTCCCGAGCCTCAGAGAATACAAAGCGATTGGTCTAACCACCACGGTCCAGCACACGCATCAAGTGGAAGAGATCAAAGCGAAGCTTATGGAAAAAGGAGTAAAGGTTCTTTTGGGAAAAGGCACAGGAAAGACGCCCCTTGACGGTCAGATTCTTGGATGTAGCTATATGACCGCTATAAACATCATGGACAAGGTAGACGCCTATCTCTACGTCGGTGGCGGAAGATTCCACCCAACTGGAATAGTGATGAGCACAGGTAAACCCGTCATCGTCGCCAACCCATACAACGGGCAAGTCTCCAGTATCAACGAAGACGACTTGATGGATGTAGCCAAACGCAGGGTAGCCGCTGTCACAGTCGCTAAGAACGCGAAACGTTTCGGTATACTGGTCTCATCAAAGCCCGGTCAGAACAACTTTGAGAAAGCAGTCATGCTCCAGAAGGGACTCAGGGAGCAGGGGAAAGAAGCCGTCATAATCTATATGGATGAGATAAGGGCGGACCACGTGAACAATTACAGTGAGCCCGAGATACTTGTGAACACTGCGTGCCCAAGGATAGCCATTGATGGTATAGATGGGATCGATAGACCTATGCTAACCATAAACGAGACAGAGGTAGTGCTTGGGGTCCGGTCTTGGGAGTCTCTTTGGGGTAACTCCTACATGGAGTAACCGCGATGTTTAATACAAACGGGCTAGGATACACCTTGATCAATTAGGATCACATCACATTCAAACAAAGATGTCCACGGGGGGCAAAACCATGGACAGAATCACAGATACACAGGAAAGAGAATAATGCCAAAAAAGAATGAACTGGAAAAAAAGGTGTTTCCAGGCGAGAAACTAGCTGTCATCGAGGAATACAACGACGGCCCGGGAACGTATCAAGAAGAAGGAGAGGTACGGTCCACAGAGATAGGTGAAACCAAGCTCGACTCAGAGAAAAGAGCCATTTTCATAAAGAAAGCCACACCCGAGATTATCACTCCCGAGAGGGGAATGGATATCGTCGCTGAGGTGGGTAGTGTCGCGCGTAAGGATGCACGTATTGATATCTTCATGCTTGATGGACACCATATCCACCCAACATACAGCGGGGTTGTCCACATCAGTGATATCAGTAGGGATTATATCAAGAACATCGATATGGCCATCAAGAACGGTGACATCATCAAGGGAAAACTGGTGAACACAGCTAACAGGCTAAACCAGACCAGCCTTGAGGGCCCAGAGTATGGTGTTATCTATGCTTACTGCAGCCGATGCGGTGGAGTTTTAGAGATGCAACAGGGAAAGTTGATATGCCCCGATTGTGGAAGAATCGAGAGAAGAAAAACGGCTAAAAGCTATGGTTCGGAGGAACTGGTATGAAGATCAATATAACAAAGCGTGAGACAGGCTTCGTAGAGTTTGATTTCAGCGGAGAGGGACACACGATGCTGAACCTACTCCAGTCAAGCCTCATCGAAGACAAAAACGTAGAGATGGCGGGATACAGCAAACCCCACCCATTGATGGATAGAAGCAGGCTATTCTTGAAGCTCAAGAAGGGAGACGATGTTCTTGAGACCATAAAGAAAGCCAGCCTGAACGCTGACGGCAAACTTGACGAGTTCCTCGGAGAGTTTGAGAAAAGCCTATCAGAGCTCTAACACTTTTTTATTTTTAGGTAACCACCCTGAAACAGACGCATATTTCTCAGGTCAAACCAGAGTTTAGATCAATAGGGATAGCTGCGTCCAAAGATAATGGAAAATACCTGATAGTGGGCGCGGTTTATCGTGGAAAAGATGTTATTGATGGCGTAGTTTCCCATGTTTCTAGTTCTGGGCTAGCTGAAGGAATCGTAGATATGCTGTGCGGGTCAAAGCATTATGGTCAGGTTAGGTTGATTCTGTTGGATGAAAAGATGCTTCCTGAACCAGTATCCCCAGACACACTTTGGGAACACATAGGAAAACCGGTTTTAATATTCACAAAGGATGGGGAGATTGATCCAAGATACTTTTTCAGATACAAGGAGCACACCATTCGTGCTTCTGGAATCGATGAGGACTCAGCTCAAAGAGTTCTTAAAAAAATATTGAAGGAATCAGGTTCGGAATCCCTCAGGATCGCGGATATTATTTTAAAGAACATAGCTCGGCTGCACAACGTTTAATAGTAGTTTATCCGCGATAACTTGCGGATTGGTGGTTTCAAGTTGAAATTTTGTCCAGATTGTGGGGCTTTCTGTCAAGCAGACACAAGCAAGAAGTGCTATGTTTGCCCCAAGTGTGGGTGGGAAGAGCCTCTGGAAGAAACACGGACCATAACTCGGAATAACAAAGAGAACGACAAGATAATCGTGGTGGGGCAGAAGGAGCGTAAGCTCAGCACGATGCCCAAGACCAAGATAATCTGCGAGAAATGCGGTAATGATGAGGCTTACTGGTGGATGGTCCAGACAAGGAGCATCGATGAATCCACAACTCAGTTCTACCGGTGCACCAAGTGCGGTTATACTTGGCGCGACTATAGTTAGGCTCTAAGGCGACGGTTTTTTAACTAGTCATATCCTTTATCTGGTTAGCATATTCAAGTGATTTACATTGTTTGAGGTTGAAGTTTCAAGAATTGATCCATTCAGAAGCCTCGTGAAGGCGCTTAGCGTTATTGTCGAGGAGGGCACCTTCATAATGAATGAGGCACAGATGAAGCTCCTCGCCATGGACCCAAGCCACGTGGCTATGGTGGATTTCGAGTTACCAAGCAGCTTCTTTGACAGCTACAAATGCGAAGGAGAACCAAAGCTATCTATAAACATCAAGGAGTTCCTCAGGTTCCTAGACAGGGTAGACCGTGACGAACAGGTTAGGATCGTGCTAAACGAGGAAAGGGCACGACTTGTCATCCACTGCAAACGCGGTGGACACAGCAGAAGATTCGAGATGCCCATACTGGAGCCACTGGAAGAAGAGGTACCCCAGCCCAAGATATTCTTCAAGGGTAAGGCACGTGTCACAAGCGATGCTCTACGCATGGCGATAAGGGACGCTAACCTAGTATCTGAGCACGTAAAGGTGGAGATGGAGGAAGGTTTGCTCAAGATCAACGCGGAGGGCGATATGGGAAGCAGCTTCAGCGAGTGGGAAGGAGACAGCGATGACATCCTAGAGCTCAAGGTCGATGAAGCGAGCAGCGCCACATTCACCCTAAGCTACCTACAGGATATCGCAAACGCAGCTGGTGCCAACAGTGAGGTTGCGGTCATCGAGCTGAGCACAGACATGCCCATCAAGATGGATTTCGAGATACCTCAGGGTAGACTCGTCTATTATCTGGCTCCATGCATCGGAGTCTAAAACCCTTTATTTACACCGTTTTTTGTCGTTAAGGTAACGGTTTTTTACATATATCAGACATCAATCAGAGCCGTTTTAGGTAATATTTCACTTGAAGAAGCCGTTTCTCGGCTTAATCAGGTTACCCCCCCCCCTTACTGTTGAAACAGGTTTATCTGTGAACGGTTGAAAAAAATGGTTGCTCTAGGTTTCTCAGAGTCTGTTGAAGGACAAGTTCATCAGCAGCATTACAGAAAGAAACAATAGGCCACTCCGTCCTATGTGCTCTTCTACGCAGATGTTCACGTGGAAAATCCCTGCATACCTGTGGGCGTACAGGGTAAGCTAAACAGCCTTTAATTGAAACATCGTAAAGTGGACATGGGATACCATTGAATGATACGGTGTCTTGGTCTCTTATCACGTGGAGTCGTTTCTTTATGCCGTTTTCTTTGAGGTAGTGTTTGATGGCTGATAGTTCAGGCTCTGTGATGGTTATGTGACCTGAGGTTGTACAGCATCGTCCACAACGGGTACACTCTAATGGGTAATCAAGATCGTTGAACTGAAGCGTGCGTATGGTGTATTGCAGAGCCTTGAGTAACTGCTGCTCTGTTACTTCTTCAGGTACACGCTCCCTGAGTTTTCCGTATAGTCTTAGGATATCCCGCGCCTCATGCGACATACCACTGGATCGTCTCAGAGGCAAATACGCCACAATATATTGTTAGCGGATTTTTGAAAAGGTGGCTACCAGCTTTCGCGATTTCGCGTAGCCGAAGACAACACTAATGTCGCAAACGGAGCGTGGTTTAACTTCCGAGTTCGGAATGGGTTCGGGTGGGTCCCACGCCCTTTGGCCGGTTACCAACCATACAACCCTAGGGCTTTTCTTTAAACGTTTCGGTGGGGTCTATATACTGGAATTCCACGACCCAGATGTACATCTCGGGGTCATATTCCCCGTATATCTCGGTCCATATATTGATGAACTCTGTTTTTGTCTTGAATCCTTCTCTTTTGACTTCATCTAGTGTGATGTCGCCAAGGTATTGCTGGTAGATATCAACTATGAATATCTTGTCTGGTAGGGTTGTTCGATAATTCTCTCTCAGATTGTATTTTTTCCCTATTTTGAGTCTTGGTTGTTTTAGTCGTCGGGTCTGGGTTTTTGCGCCAGATCTTATTTTGTTGATGAATTGTCTTTTGAATAGGAGCGTCAAGTGTGGTTTTGTTTGTTTTTATTTGGTTTAGTCATTGTGTGTATTTTTTTAATTTCTATTAGAGACACGGTATTTTTTGGAGATAAATTCCAAGGTTTTATATCATAAAGAGAATGTTTTATATTTATCGTCATTTAAAACATACTATAATTATGAGGGGTGCTCCAATTCTACCTGATCACCCCAAAGTAGTATTGGATGGGAGCGCAGTAGTCATCCACTACGAAAACGGGGAGCGAGAAATTTGGGGATACGAACCTAATCTGAAGATTGCTAATGAGATAGCCTCAGATATTGAAATTGGGTTAAAAGCGATAAATTATGTCTCGCTTGAGTTAATGAAGGAGCTTAGTGAGTTAGCTGAGCAACTCAAAACCCTCGGAGTTCCAGAAGAGTACATCAATGAGTATATCTATGAAGGGTACTGCAAGTTAGCGAAAAGGTTTCAAGAGTTGGATGCAAAGCCAAAGATTAGAAAAGAGATCGATATATAATAATTTTTAAGTAAAGGTTTGTTTGGTTTTATTGGTTATGAAGGGAGATTTGACACAAAGTAAGAGAGGAAAACTGATTCTTAGATATGTTTTAGACAAAGGGTTTGAGGGAGCCAGCATCAGGGAGATATGGAATGAGTTACGGGAGACTACTCACGATATCCCTATTGCAACTATAATTAGCATTATAGATAGAATGGTCGAGTTAGGACAATTAATAGAGAAAAGAGAAGAAGGCACACAAGGTTATTTCCGCAGATTCTATGACCCAAGATATGTGCAGAATGATAACAGTTCATAGACTCCGCTATTGCTGGTGGGGGTAAACTTATATCTTGTTTTTGCATGCTCATGTGTTGGCGGGGCTGTGGTCTAGTGGCTATGACGTTGGGCTCCAGAATATCATAATCTATGAAAACCGACCCTTCGGGGGATGAGGAGTTTCTGGAGCTGGGGAAACCCAAATGCCGAGGGTTCAAGTCCTTCCAGCCCCACCACCTCACATTTTAAGTTTTTTATATGCAAAGTTAATTAATGGTTTATGTTTCCATATTCCTTTTTATAATAAACTCAGTGTAAATCGCCGTATCAGATATGACGCCCCGTATTCTCATCGTGGATGACGATGAGGACATCCTAGAGCTATACAAGCTCATATTAGAAGATGAAGGATATAGGGTGGATACTGCGAAATGCGGTAGAGAAGCTTTAGAGAAAGCGTTGAAGGAAAGCTACTATCTTGCGTTACTGGACTTTGTTTTACCAGATATCAAGGGCACAGACATCGCTACAGAACTCTGCATCAAACAAAAGATCACAAAAATACTATTCATAACAGGCTATTCACATATTTTTGACTTCATTGACCCAATCTATAAGAAGAAATGCAAAGTCTTGCTGAAACCGGTCTCGGGTGAGACCCTTGTAGAGGAGGTCCGTGTAGCATTAGAGCCTGTAATGTTGTTTGATGTTCCAGAGTTGGTGACCACGATTTGAAGCTGAGGCTCAAACTATTCACGTTATTCAGTGTTACATATCTACTTATTTTCGGCGTAATTCAGCTGGCATCCAACTCGGTTCTCCTTGGGGGCATGGAGGAACTTGAGAACATGGAAATTACTGGTGAGACAGCGACTGGAGTCGAATCTATGAAGCAGATGATATCTGATATCGATGGCGCTACGATGCGATTATCGTCTTATGATAATGTCTTCCGTTTCACAAAGGCGCCTGATCTTGTTTCTGAGGAATATGTTTGGAGGGTTGTGAATGACGCGGCGTTATCTGAGGCGGATATCAACTATCTTTTCATATTTGACCTGAATGGGGAGTCAGTTCTTGAGAGAGGATACGACCAAGGAACAAACACATTGGTTCCACAGGAACTAGTCAACTTTTTTGAGATGAACAGCATCCTTGTTGTACACCAGAAAGTAGACAGCAAGCTATCCGGGTTGCTAAAAACACCAGCAGGATTATGCGTGGCTTCTTCTCAGCCCATAAGTTCAGGAGAAGAAAATATCGTCGGATCGATGATAGTGTGCCGGATGATTGACACAGATGAAGGAAATGCCGATGCTCCGTCAATGAATGTTGATCTGATCCCATTGATAGAGGAAAAACAATCAGCCTATATTGAAAACATAATCAGCAGGATAACCACCGAAGAACCCATACTCGTAGAGAAACTTGACGAAGAGACCATGAAAGGATACTCGGTTGTTAATGATCTCTATGGAAACCCAGCGATTTTAGTTATCGCAGAGGCTCCAAGGCTGATATACGGGATGGGGGTTAAGATGGTAAACTATTTCGTCCTATCATTCGTGTTAATCGGGATATCAATCGGCATGCTTGCGCTACTGGCTCTAAACAGGCTGGTTGTGATGCCGTTAAGCAAGCTCAGTAAAGAAGTAGCCGAGATTAACCCCCAGACCATCAACGAAACAACAGTGGCATTTCAGGGTGACGACGAGATAGCTCGTCTAAGCCAAGACATCGAGGAGATGCTCAAGACTCTTCGAGAGTACCAGAACAGGATTAAAGAAACTGAACGAATGGTCTCCATCGGTGCCACAGCTACAATGGTTGGCCACGATTTACGGAACCCGCTCCAAGTAGTAGTAATGTTGACGGATTTAATCAAGAAAAAGATCAACCGTCTCAGCGAGGATGAACTAGATGAACAGCATCAGGAAATCCAGAGACTGACACACCGTATCAAGGAACAGGCAGTATACATGAACAAAATCGTCTCAGATCTTCAGGGGCTGACTAAGGGATTGAGCCTTGAGGTGGAGGACGTATACTTAGTTGATCTCATTGAGGATATTATAGAGTCGGTGCAAATGCCTGAGACCATTTTACCCAAGGTCTATTTCGAGGATGATTTCCCAGAGATATTCGCGGATAGGGCAAAACTACAACGAGTGTTCACGAATCTGATTACAAACGCCGTGCAAGCCATGCGAAGCGGAGGAGAACTAGTAGTAAGAGGACATAGTGACGACGAGAAAGTCTATGTCAGCGTCATCGATACGGGGTGTGGTATAAGTGATTCAAACCTTGATAAGATATTTGATCCACTCTTTACAACGAAAGCCAAGGGTACGGGGCTTGGGTTGACGGTATGTAAACGCATCGTTGAGGCTCATGGAGGAGAGATAGTTGTAAAGTCTCACATTGATGTGGGCACACGGTTCACTATTGGTTTACCTATTAAAAATGAGTCAAAATCATATGACCAAATAGCAGTTGGGTTTGACTATGCGAATATAAGTGAGCATATATTGCCGAGCTGTCTCTAACCGGTTTTTACTGATTATTGTTCCATAGTAGGTTTAAAGTGGAAAACGGATTCAAGGAGGATTAGATTGAACTGGGTCTTGATAGTAGCAGGTCTCATACCACTCTGGGCAGCCTTGTTCATAGTCTTTTCAAATATGAGAGTACTCAAGGACGATACACCCGTTATAATGCCTGAGGCTGAGCCTATGACACTTCAACCAGTTCAACCACAGAATACGCTGGAACTAGAATTAGCTGAAGAAACACCAAATAAACCCATCCCTGAGGAGAAAAAGAGCCTATTCGCAGGCTTACTCGGGAGATTCAAGAAAGAGGAAAAGGATGAGCTGACTCTTGAGGAGGAGATAGTGTTCGCAGAGCCAGATATAGAGAATGGTGGTTCGTTTAGTATCCCAAAGGGATTGAAGCGTATCTGGGGCGTCTCTTTGATTTTGGTGTTCATAGCTTGTCTGGCATATGGTAGCGATATAGCGTTGGCTTATATCTTCAAGGAATATCGATGGGTTATAGGTACCACGAACCCGTGGAGTAGTCAGCTTGATACTGCTTCAATAGCTACAGCGGCTATTGCTGGTGTGGCAGTGATGTTTTCGACTCTTAAGACGGGCATCCATTTGATACGTAATTAGGCGATAAAGATTAGAATCGCCAGCAGGATCATTGTTTATGGTTATTCGTGATACGGTTCTCCTTGGAGACCCCAGACTCAGAGAAATAGCTGAGCCAGTCATATTTGATAAGAAGCTACCACAGATGCTAGAAGACCTGAAAGACACATTGACAGAGCACCAACGAGTCTATGGTATGGGCAGGGGAATCGCGGCTCCCCAGATAGGGTACAATAAACGAGCAGTCTACGTCAACACACCCGGATATACAAGCTACCTCATCAACCCCGAGATAGTGTGGAGAAGCCCCGATACCTTTGAGGTATGGGACAGCTGTTTCAGTATGGAGGCAAAGTTCTTCGTAAAGATCACCAGAAACCGGAGCATCAAGGTAAAGTACGTTGACTCGGAGCAGGTTTTCCATAACGAGACTTTCAGCGATGGAATGAGTGAGTTGCTTCAACATGAGATAGATCACCTTGACGGAATCATGTGCAGTGACAGGTTGAGTGATCCAAGGAACATTGCTATGCGTCAGGAGTGGGAGAAGCGGTACCGTTCAACAGGGCTCGGTATGTAGGCTTCATAGCTCTTATAACGCGGGATTCTATCAAAGTTTTAGTTTGAATACGAAAACATTAGCCATGCTCCTCATAGGAATCATCATCGGTTCCGTAGGTGGCTACTTTGGTAACTACATGGTAACAAAGCCTATCCTAGACGATTTTCAGGATCGGTTGTACACTCTGGAGGGAGACTATGACACCCTTGAGTCCAACTACAATAACTTGACAGCCGACTACAATGACCTAGAGGCACAGCTAGAGACACTACAAGGTGCTTACTCTGAGCTTCAGAGCCAGAAGACGACACTTGATGAGGAGAATCAGGCGCTCACAGAGCAAATTGAGACATTGGAGGCATTGTACGAGTCCCTCCTTGCAGAGTATCAGACGAGCCTCGGGGGACTCGATTTTTCTAATCAAACAATACAGGTCATAGAACGCAACTACACTTGGACCTACGAGGACCAAGAATACTCGTTAAACCTAGTGGTGCCCGAGCCCATGTACGAGTATTATAGTACTAAGGAGCGTTACGAGACATCAGATTATAGGGGCTATATTCTCCACCCGTATGATGATGAGTACATCGCGGTAATGGTCATGGAGTTCGATAGAATAGCAGCACTCAACAACATGACAAATATTGAGGAGGTTGAGTTGGTGACTTCTTTCGTTCAGAACCTCCACTACCTGACCGATGATACCACTGGCTACGATGAATACCCCAAATTCCCAGTAGAGAGCCTCATTGATGAGGGAGGAGACTGCGAGGACACAAGCATACTGTTATCACACCTGCTGGAAGCAATGGATGTTGAGACTGCGTTACTCACATTACCAGGCCACATGGCAGTAGGAGTAGAACTGAACGCCACAGGAGCCCACTGGGACATCGGAAACACCACATACTATTATCTTGAAACAACTGTACCCGGATGGGAGATCGGAAGCATACCCATCGAACATGTTGGAAAAAGCGTTGAGATTAACGAGGTTAACGAGATGCCGTTCCTGAGTCATACTTGGGAAGCAACCCGAATAAACGAGCTGGTCACAGCTACCATAACTTATACCAATGATAGCCCGGTGAACAGCACTGATTACAGGGCATGGATTGGAATAGAGCTAGATAGCGGTGAGTTATGGTCAGAACGAATCGGGGACTATCTTAACTTGGGTTTTGGGGAATCAATAACGGTGGAATTAACAACTCAGGGACCGAGGCATGATACCATGAGATTGATAGTGGGTGTACTGGCTCCTGACGGAGAGATCATCACGAAGAAGTATAGCACCTATTTCACGACGCGATAATGGCTTTAAACAACCAAGTTATGCACTAGTTATGGAGTTCTACGAGGTCGTCAAGACCAGACGAAGCATCAGATCATACAAACCAAACAATATACCAGAAGACACAATGAAAAGGGTACTAGAGGCAGCACGGATCGCACCAAGCGGACACAACAGACAGTTCTGGAAATTCTACATAGTGAGTGACGCCGAGAAGAAACAGGCTACAGCCGAAGCATGTAAAGGTCAGATGTGGATCGCTGAGGCCCCGGCAGTGATTGTAGCTACTGGTTGGAAGATTCCATTCAGCCGAGGAGGATACATGGGGGACATGACTTTCACCATGGATGTGAGCATCGCTTTTACCCATCTTCTCTTGGCTGCACGCGCCGAGGGCTTGGGCACATGCTGGATAGGAGACTTTAGCAATGATGCCGTGAAGAAGGCGTTGGACATACCAGAGGATGAATACGTGGTTGCGGTGTCGCCTATCGGTTACCCGGATAAGGGAGTGTTCTCTGAGAACACCAAGCGGAAGAGCCTAGAAGAGATAACAGAGTGGATATAATTGAAGGCAAGGCTCGCTGTCTTTGATATGGCTGGGACCACTGTTGATGACAGGGTTGATGGGTTACCCCTTGTCTTGAAGAGCTATGATGATGCTCTTCGTGGTCACGGTGTCGTTGTCCCCATGGAGGTATTGAACGCTCAGCGTGGACGGGACAAATGGACAGTAATCAAGGAACTTGGCGGAGAACACGCTGAGGCGATCTATGCCGATTTTCTCGCGGTACTCAAAGCCAACACAGGGAGAGTAAAAGAGGTCACAGGAACATCAGAAACCTTCAGGTTCCTAAGGGAACATGATGTCCGGGTTGTTTCATCAACTGGTTTCCCGGCAGAGGTCGCGGAACCCATCATAGAGAACCTTGGCTGGCTCAAGGAGGACTTGATAGATAGCTGGGTGTGCAGCGAGCAGGTAGGTGCAAGCAGACCAGATCCTGCGATGATTCTCCACGCTATGAAAGAGTATGGGGTTTCTGAGAAGCGGGCTGTTTTGAAGATTGATGATACTGTGAAGGGAATCGAGGAGGGTTTGAACGCAGGTGTCTACACCATAGGC
>JAOZIG010000116.1 GCA_026014515.1 Candidatus Bathyarchaeota archaeon
ATAACAATGTTGATTGGTGTTGAGACACAGGAAGTGACTTTGTGCTGGTGTGAGAATGGTGTGTTGCCCGTCTTGCAATCCTTCCATGGATCGGTTGGATAGTGAGACACGCACTTCAACTTATCCTAAAACTCAGACATGACCATTGGACTACCTTTCTTTATCGTGATAAGGTGGGCTCCTCCGTTTCCGGTGAACTGTTTGCACCACTTAAGAGCGTCCCGAGTCTCAGCGTAATACTGGGCGGTGCAGCGTTCGATAGGCTGATAGATCACAGTATCATTATAGTCCCTTAGGATTAGGTTAGGTAAGCTACCCGTATGATCATCTGTGTGCGTCATGTAACCTAGTTTGTGGATAGTAATTGGTTTTAGGTCCCTGGAAAGTGGTTTAAATAATGCATCGTTAGTTAACAAGGCGTGTAGAAGGGTGCTAATATAGCCTGAGCCGGATTTAACCCGTGCGACTGCGAGCAAATGGGTTAAGAAATAGTGAGCGTAGTGATAGGTTGGATTCTCGACCTATCTGCCGTCGAGTATTCCTTGCACGGCTGCCCCCTAAATTAAGTGAGTACCATAAGCATAATAGTTGTATATGCAGTCGAGTAAGTCATGGAAAGTAGGGAACTTACATTGGGAAATGGTCACATATAATGCTACGTCTGAGCTGAGTATGTATTTTGGGTAATATGTATGTAGATTACCTGTGAAACCCTTGATATGATATAGCTAAGCCCACCCTTCTGGATATCTGGCATTTGGCAGGGACTTCTCCACGTAATACAACGTTGGGAATTCTTTCCTCGAACGATTTATTTTCACATGAGCCATCCCGAGGTTGACAATGAGTGGATTCACAATTTTATGCACTGTGGGACTTCTCAGCGTGGATTCATGTGCGTCCTCTAATTCGTTATTCTCCTAAGGGACCCCAGATTCGGTGTCAAAATGCTCTTTATCCTCGCTCTTTACCTTCTTGAGTTCGTGCTCCTCGATGACTTCTGACTCCTACTTAGGGCGGACATCATCGTTCACTCCCTTCTTGAGTTCTTGTTGCATGGCCTCCATTGGATCAGACTGTGGTGGCTACTTGGTTTGCCCTTCTGTTGATAATTTCTCAGGTTGTTTGCTCGTGGCTTCTTTGCGGTCCCTGACTTTCTTCTTATCGGTAGCCGCATCGTGCATTGTCTTGCCAGTCTTGTTGAATACCTTGTTCTTGATGCCGGTGACGAAATCGTACACCTAGGTCGTTTTTTCGCTCAAGGCTTCTAGTAGATTACTACCTATCTTAGTGGCTTTATCAATTCCCACCGTGGTTGAATGGGTTATGCCATCTGGGTTTGGGAACAGCATTTCAGTCGAAAGTCCCCCTGTATTAGGTCCAGGGATGTTCACAATTGCTGGTTCCGGTTTCTTTTCCCCGGTGGTTATCAACAGATGTGCCTCGTTTAGTGGCAATTGCGGAGACGGTATCTTTCCGCCCCACAGATAGTGAGGATCCTACATGAACTGTGAAGTGTGTGCGTAGGCCCACACCTCTTCCAAGATGTATTCGTTTTGAACAGTCCTCAATTGATTGTACTCAACACTGAGAAGCGGTATTGGCAAACCCAATAGTGATTGGTATATTGCGTCGGCGCGAATGTCACCACTTTCTTGCAGATATTTTAGAGGTATAACGGCTTCATTCCAGGCTGGCGAGCGGACAGTTACCTACAGATCCTGAGCTGGTATCTTCTTAACCATAACGCTCTTAAAGCAAGCGGCCCATAGGTTGTATAATTTTGACACCGAATCTGGGGTCCCTGGAAAGTGGTTTAAATAATGCATCGTTAGTTAACAAGGCGTGTAGAAG
>JAOZIG010000316.1 GCA_026014515.1 Candidatus Bathyarchaeota archaeon
AACATACCGCAGCTATGGCGTGAGACAATTAAAGGAATAGAATGGGCGAGTGAAAGGGCTCAGAGTATAGGTATTGATACTTGGGGTGTAGATTTTGGGTTACTGGATGCTCAAGGAAACCTCATAGAAGACCCTGTGCATTATCGTGATCCCCGTAGCGAGGGTATGATGGATTGGGTCTTCAAACGCATTCCCAGACGTGAGATTTTCAACAAAACTGGGCTCCAGTTCCTAACCGCGAACACATTGTACCAGCTTGCGAGCCTATCAAGGCGTCGTAAAAAGTTCCTATCAAATGCAGAGGCATATCTGGGGTTCCCAGACCTCTTCAACTACTGGTTGACAGGTGAGAAACGAGGCGAATACACACATGCATCAACGACACAATGCTTTAACCCAGTGACTCAGAGCTGGGACCATGATATTCTTGAGGCAATAGGGGTATCACCTGATATTTTCCCTGAGATCGTTTACCCGGGCTCGATTCTTGGGGTCATGAAGAACATCAGTGTATCAGTGCCAGCCTGTCATGATACAGGCAGCGCGGTAGTTGCGGTACCTTGTACTGAATTTGATTTCGTTTACCTGAGTAGCGGTACGTGGAGCCTCATGGGAACCGAGACCAAGCAGCCAGTCATTAATGACAGAGTCTATAATGAGAACTTTACAAACGAGGCTGGAGCAGAGAAAACTAACAGGCTTCTCAGAAATCTCCCCGGGTTATGGTTTGAACAAGAACTCGTACGAGAATGGACCAGCAAAGGCTCACCAGTAACCCACGATGATGTAGCAAAGATGGCGGCTGGTGCCACACCATTCAGATCAATTATCAACCCAGCTGACAGACGCTTCAACCCACCCGGCGAGATGACGCCACGAATAGTCGAGTGTTGCCGAGACCTAGGTGAGCCTGAGCCTCAGAGCATGGGTGAACACATCAGATGCGTCTACGACAGCCTAGCACTAAGCTACAGGTACTGCATTGATCAGCTTGAGTACATCACTGGTAAACACTATGATGTGATCCACGTGGTTGGCGGTGGTGCATTGAACGCTTTCCTGAACCAGTTAACAGCAGAAGTTACTGGTCGAAGCGTTATTGCTGGTCCCGTTGAGGCAGCGACGCTGGGTAACGCGATTGTTCAGTACAAGTCCATTGGACTCCTTAGAGATGTTGCTGAGGCACGTAGTATCCTCAAGGAGACCTTGGAGCTTAGGACGTATGAGCCTCAGGGTGGCTTGGACTGGGAAAACGCCTATACGCGTTACAGGGCATTGATAGAACCATGATAATCGGGCTCATCTCAGACACCCATGACAACCTCCCCTACATCAAGAAAGCAATAGAGAAACTCAAAGAGGAACACGTCAAACTGGTCCTCCACGCTGGCGATTATATATCGCCTTTCACCGCCAAACCCTACGCAGAGCTAGATGTACCAGTTATCGGCGTCTTTGGTAACAACTGCGCCGAGACAGAACACCTCAAAAGAGTATACGCTGAAGTGGGGTGCGACCTACGAGGATACTTCACTGAAGTTGAAGCAGATAGACTCAAGATAGCGTTACTCCATGGGCACCGCCAAAAAGACCTAGACAAGGCGCTCAATGGAGACTATGATGTAATCATCAGGGGCCACAGTCACAGGTCATCAATAATAGAGGAAAACGGAAAACTAGTAGTGAACCCGGGTGAGGTATGCGGATACGTCTCAGGCACCAACAGCATTGGGTTCCTTGATACTGAGAAAAGGTTCGCTTGGATAGCTGAAATCTAGGCGCAGAAGCGTTTAATGACTTCTGTCTGAACCGTTGCAGCGTTATAGACTGTGTCTAGGTCAACCCATTCTACAGCTCCATGGTAGCCCTTACCGCTGGGGCCATAAGCCACAGCCGGTATTCCTTTACCGTATATGATCTGTGTATCCATCCAGCCAGAGCCACCGACAAACCTTGGTTCAACGCCTGTCTTTATTGATTCTTCTCGTAGAAGCTTGCAGATTTCCTCTTCTTGGCTGATCTCCATGGGTCCACGATAGAACGTGATCTCATAATCTGCCTTGAACTTGGGATCGCCTTCGCTGAGGCTCTTGAGGAGGTTCTGCATCTCCATCTCAACATCGTTCTGGTTCTCACCGGGAATCAACCTGCGCTCTATCTCTAGCTTACATTTATCCGGATAGGTGCTAAGCTCCTGTCCACCACTGATTATACTGGCGTGAACACTGCCGGGTCCAACAAGTTGATGATGTTCTTCCTCTAGTATGCTCTGAATCGCCTCTAATCCGATGAGCACGTGCCCCATCTTCGCGATAGCGTCTACTCCGATCTTGTATGCGCTACCATGTGCCGCAAATCCATGGGTGACCACATCGATCCAAGCGAAGCCCTTGTGAGCAACCTGAATATTGGACTCTGTGGGCTCGCCTATGATTGCCGCATCAACCCGCATATCCTTCATCAAATGCTCCGTGCCGATGCTGGCAAACTCCTCATCACAGACACCAGCTAATACAATATCCCCACGTAACTCGATTCCCTGCTCAACGATGGCGTCAATCGCTGCCATGGATGCCGCGAGACCTCCTTTCATGTCTGCGCTGCCCCTACCATAGAGCTTGTTTCCCTCGATCTTGGGGTCAAAGGGATCGATGGTCATGTAATCAACGCCCACGGTGTCTGTGTGCCCGTTGAGCATCAGGGATTTTCCTACTCCACTGCCCTTCAGTACACCTACAGCGTTTACTCTGCCCGGTTCAATATCTGTGAGGGTGGCTTTCATTCCATGGGCGGTCATCCATTCTTTGAGGTATTCGGCTATCTCTGCCTCTCCGGCTGCTCCGGGTACCAGTGATGGGTTTACTGAGTCTATCTTCACCATATCTTTGAGGAGTTTGACTAGCCTTGCTTCATCTATGCCTGTGCTCAACTTGATCAGGAAACAGTGCATCCAGAGTAGAAAAAATAAGTGGTGATTAGCTTCGTACCCAGCCCGGATAGACGGGGTACTTGCTACAGATAACCTCCACAAGATACGGCTTACCCGCCTTGTTCTTCTCTAAACCACGCCTCAATGCACCAGCCACCTCATCTGAGTCATCAACACGCTCACCATCAAAGCCAAGAGCCTCGGCAACCTTAGCCGTGCTCTGGGTCGTGCTGGGTGTTAACTCGTAGGTGTATGGGCTGTGTCCTTTGCCCCAGAAGCCGGGTCCATAGCCGCCGAATCCATCGTTGTTGATGTGTAACGTGGTTATTCCAAGCTTGTTTCGTACCATGGCTTCCCAGTTACCCATCTGGTAACCCACACCAGCATCACCAGTAACGCTGACAACCTCCCAGTCAGGGTAAACCAGCTTTGCCCCCATGGCACCAGCGAGTCCATATCCCAACGTGGTCACGTTTCCCCAGCCGAGGAAACCGTGAGGTATCCTTGACTCGTAGACTGTGCTTAGTTGGTCCCTTGTGTTGCCTGATTCATGGGTTACGAGGCTCTTCTGCATGTCGATGACGTTCATTATCTCTGCGTAGACCCTGTATGGGTTGATGGGTTTCTCACTTGACTCCATCAATGGACTATACTTTTCCCTCTTGACTCGTTTCGCGTCATCTATCATCTTGATTAGTCCATCATCTTTCTTGGGTGCTCCCTGTTTCTCAAGCTCAGAGATCAACTGATTTAGCACAAGTTTCGCGTCACCTAGAATGGCGTGATCAACGGCATAGTCCCTGTTCAGGTCATGGGGATCATTTGTCACCTGTATAATCTTCTTATGCAACGCGTCTGGAATCGTGTGCATGAATCCACACGCAGTATATCCTACACCAATCGTCAACACCAGATCAGCGCGTTTCAGGAAACGCTCGGCGGGCTCACCCCTGACACCAAGGGATAACTCATGGTTCTCAGGGAATAGACTCTTTCCTTTTAGTGTAGTAAGCACTGGGAGATGCGCCATCTCTGCGAATCGTTTTAGCTCATCAACAGCATCAGCGCTGAAGACCCCTTGACCGACCCAGAGAAGGGGTTTCTCAGCCTTCTTCAACGCTTTTACTGCTTTTTCAATATCTTTGGGGTCTCCCATGCTTCGCCAACCCTTTACAGGCACATATGGGTACTCTGTGGGGTCGTATTCTTTGAGTTCTCTTGGTACCTCTAAGAGGACTGGGCTGGGTCGTCCTGTTCTTAGTTCTGTGAATGCTCTGCGCATGTACTCTGGTACCCTCTCAGCAGAGTTGATGTATCCTATCCACTTGGTGACGCTCCTGAACCCTTCTTGGATACTGTATCTTTCACGTCCAAGCACACTAGGTGGCACACCATCCGTCAAACACAGCAATGGAACAGAGTCCTCATACGCTTCTGCCATCGCCCCATACGCCATCTGGGTACCTGCAGCGTTCACTCCACCCATCACGGTACAGACGCCAATCTGTTTACCGTTACTTACTCGTCCAATCGCGTCAGCTACAGAGACCGCGTAGCGTTCATCCCTTACCATGAATAGCTCTGGGGCGCCTTCCTCACCCACGGCGTTATTGATGTGGCTTGTGGGGAATGTGCAGACCCGTTTGATGCCTTCAGCTTCTAGGATGTTTACCAACCCGTTTACAGCTTTAACCATAGAATCACTGGTTATCTGTGCGGGTATGTGTGGAAAAAACTATCGAGACCCATATATAATACAGTATTGTATTACAAATTGGTATTACAATGGCTAAGTATGTGACAATCTCCGCACGAATCCTTGAAGAGAAAAAGAAAGAGATGGAAAAATACAACCTCCAACCCACAGAAATCATCAGAGACGCCATAGACAACGAGATAAAACTCAGAAAAGCCCAAGAAATCAAACAAAAACTCGAAACAGTAAGCAGCGAACTCGCCAAAGTCAACCCAGACGAGACCGCGGAACTCATCAGAGAAGAACGTGACAAACGATGAAACTACTCTTCGACGCCTCTTCCATATTCAACTCACTAGTGGCACGCAGACCAGCGCCAATGATCGATCAATATACCCTTGACTTTACCCGGTACGAGTTACTGAACGTAATATGGAAACACTACACGTTACTACACACCTTTAACCGTGAGACCTTTGACGCCCTACTCCAGTCATCTGTTCAAATCCTCACAGAAATGACCCAGCTATCCATAAACGGAATCGAAAATAAAGCCATGGAAACCGCCGTAACCAACGGTATAAGCCTCCATGACTCAGCATACATCAGTCTGGCAAAGGAAAACCAATGCACACTAGTAACTGAGGATAAAAAGATGAGAAAAATAAGCCTTGAACTAGGCTTACCGGTTGTTTCAATAAAAGATGTTTAGGTTACATCGCGCGTAGCCGTTTGACGCGTTCTTCAATGGGTGGATGAGTACTGTAGACTGCATCCAATGCAGTCTTGTTAGGGTCGCTGATGAAGAGGTGGCTCACTGATTCGCTTACCTTCATATTACCGCTGTTCAGCTTTCCTATCTTCTCCAATGCATCCGCTAAACCATCTGGGTAACGAGTTAGCTCCGCCGCTGAAGCATCAGCGAGGAACTCTCTACGTCTACTTACCGCTAACTGGACTAGTCTTGTAGCGATTGGTGCGAAGATAGCTAAGAGAAAGCCTACTACGATGATTATCAGACCAAGTTGTCCGCTGTCTCTGTCGCGTTTGCTTCTACGTCCACCCCACCAGTAACTTCTGAGAATCATGTTGCTCAGGATACCAGCGATGCCGACAAGCACTGCAACAAGAGTCATGAATTGAACATCCCTGTTCTTGATGTGGCTGATCTCGTGTGCTATGACGCCTTCAAGCTCTTGACGGTCAAGAGTATCAAGCAAACCCTGTGTGACCGCTATGCTGGCGTTTTCAGGGTCTTTTCCTGTCGCGTATGCGTTGAGTTCTCTGCTTGGCATCACGTAGACATCAGGCTTGGGTATACCAGCGCCTATGGCTAAGCCCTCAACAGTGTCATTGAGATAGATGTATCTTGAACCTGTGGCTGGCTGTGCGTTTGTTGACATGAGTACTACTCTGTCACCGTACTGGTAGCTGCTCCAAGTGTAGATGAAGGTGATAATCACCCCCACAGGCACCATGAAGTATACGCTAGTTGGGTCCCAGATGTAGCTGATTGACACGATCAACGCGAATAAAATAGCGCTAACTACCACCGCTAGTAGTAGGCTGTCCCGCTTATTGCGGGACTGCTCATCGTGGAAGCTACGTCTCTCCATTCTAGAACTCTACCTTCGGGGCGGTTCTTGCCTCGTCTGGGATCTCTAGGAACTCGTGTTTGCCTCTTCCACCTGCGAACCATACGCCAGGTATGGTTGTTATCAGGTTGTTAAAGTCTAGCACTGACTCGTTGTAGAACTGTCTCGCGTAGGCGATCTTGTTCTCGATTCCCTCTAGCTGCTCCTGTAGTAGCGTAAAGTTACTTGATGCCTTGAGGTCTGGGTATGCCTCCGCTACAGCGAATAATCTGCCCAGTGCCTGTGTTAGCATAGCGTCTGCTTCTACCCTTGCCTGTCGGCTGCCCTCGACCATGCCTGCTCTTGCTTTGGCGATGTTGTCGAAGATTTCCTTCTCGTGGCTTGCGTAGCCTTTGACGGTGTTAACAAGGTTGGGTACCAAGTCGTATCTTTTCTGTAGCTGTACGTCTATCTGTGCCCATGCTTCCTCGATCCTGTTTTCGAGGGTTCTGATCCTGTTATAGTAGTTGACATAGAGTAAGACTAGGGCTCCACCGATTACAACGACGGCGCCTATTAGTGTCCATAACATGTGTTTTGTTTCACCTAATATGAATGGTTGAACCTATGGTTATAAACGATATTCAGAATTTGATCAGAATCTCTACAGGTTCTTGAGCACGTACATGGCTCTTAGGGTCACCCATTTGCTAGGCTTGTTCTTTTCCTCGATATCGATCCACATCTTACCGTTGAACGTGTCTTTCATGAGCCATCTTCCATCAGGTTGCCGTGCTTCTTTGATGAGTTCAACTACCTCACTCAGGCGATCATCTTTGACTCCAAGACGCGCAAACGTGGTCATTATCTCCAGTATGTCAGCTTGGTAGAAGAGGGGGTATCCAAATCGTTTCCATCCCGCCTTCTCTTTTCTGCTTCCATCAGGGTTTCTGAGGTACCAGTGTACACTGTTTTCCAGTATCTTCTCGACCTCACTGTCTATGATCTCGTTTATTCTCTTGCTGCGTTTTTTCTGTGGGGTGGTGCTGAGGGCTTTGAGTATCTTTGTTGCCCCCATATAGCAGTTGACTGGGAAGACCTTGCTTGGGTCGATGGGGTATGCCCTGCATTTCCAGCCCTTGTTCTCGTCATCATAGTAGTCATCAATAAAGTCCAGTAGTTTCACGGTTCTGGGGTCATCGAGGTACCCAAAATGGTTCAGGTAATAGAGTACGTTACCGTCAAAACAACAGCCATCCTTGACCACGCTATCATATCCCTTCTCGGATTTCGGTAACTGTGTCAGGAAGTGTCCGCTGTTTCGCTGGAACCTGTAGACCTGTTCTATGGCTTTCTCAATCTGTAGATTTCTTGTGGCTCCATGCTCAGCCATCAATAGTAGCTGATGTGTTGTTGCCTTGTACTTGGGTAGATACATGTCTTCCTCGTGTACCCAGTATCCTTCTGGTGTCTGGGCTGCAAGAATCGAGGTGACTGGCTCTGATTTCATTATCACCTGTTTTGATTCTACGACCTCTGGGTGATTCTCAGCTAAGCCTAATAGCATTCTCTGTGTCCAGTATCTTATTGCTGGATAGTCCTCGCCAAGAAGCCAGTCTATGGTTTTCTCGTCTTGCATTGTATTAGGGAATCTAATATGAGTGAATAAGTCTTAAGGATGAAATGTCAGTTAAACTTCCCTTTTTGGGAGTACAGGACTTAGCTATGCCTGTATGGTGGGTGATAGATGAAACACTCATTACGCTAATTTTAGTTTTAATATATTGAAAAAATTATTAAAAGATGATATAAAGAAAAAGATGCAAAGTACATTCATGACCTTCTGCTCAAACTGCGGACACGACGTAGAAACAGATGATAATTTCTGTGAGAACTGTGGTTATCCTCTCAACAAGCCAACAAGTTCAGAAGTAAACGATGAAGAGATGCCCCTTGGTATCATCGCTGGGTTCAATATCTTCCCAAAGGAGAACAAGATAATCGAGTTCCCAGACAAGTATAGCATGGTGATCTACCCTGATGTACTGGTATTCGCCAAGTACAACAGTGAGTGGAACAGTGAGGCTCGTGAACACCTCAAAGGAAAGGGCTTCTGGGCGCGGCTCAACAACTCAATGCAGTTGGATGAGGCATACGCCAACACATACCGGACATGGCCAGCATACAAGGTACTAGAGCAAGACCCCGATAACTTCAGTTACGCGTTCAAGGATATCGAGAAGATAATCATTGATGCTCACGATGGGAGTATGAGGACTGGCGTGGATATACCGGGTGGTACGAGTATCAGGGTTGGACGTAGTGATATGCCTGCTTGGATACGGTACGAGTTCTGGTTTGTCACAGGTGAGGGTACTCGGAAGCTGAATACTGATTATTATCCACGTGAGGTGGGTATGCTGCGTCAGGTGTTAAGCGATAAGCTTGAGGAGCGTGTTCATATTATCGCTGGTTTGCCTGAGAACCCGTTCTTGGCGTTAAACGAGGCTCTAAGTCGAAAACTCAAGGGAGAGTTCTAACCCCCCTTTTTAATGTGTGACCATTATCTTCCTTTTCGCGCTATAAGTTTCCACTGCAAAGAGCTGGATCAGTACCGTACAAACCAATAGCATTCCCGCTGTGAAGTAGAATGGCGCCTGAAGGTTCACGTTATCCGCGATGAACCCCAGAATAATTGGTCCAACAAGGAACCCGATATCACCGAAGAGTCTGTAGAGTCCCATACTGATGCCTCGTGGCTCGTCCGCTGTAGCGTCTGTAGCCATGGCTAGTGGTGCTTGTCCTGCTCCGCTTGTGCCTATGCCCAGTATTATGGCTCCAAACGCCATTGTGATGTAGCTTGTTGTGAATGGGAAGAAGAGGGCTGAGAGCATGGTGACAAATAGGCTCTTGACGATGACTGGTTTTCTTCCATGATAGTCGATTGATCTACCCATGGGTATGGTTAGAAATAGGTTCACGATAGTGGCGTAACTGATGAGTGCACCGATCTGAGTCTCGCTTAACCCAAGCTCAGCATCAGCGTAAAGCGGAATCATTGTTCCTCTGATACCGGTGCGCATGAAGAATATGGCGAAGGTTGCAACACAGGCAAGGCTGTAGCTTCTGTTGCTGAGCAGTCGTTTTGTGGTTGGCCAGTCGAAGTGGGCATCGTTTTTCTTTACGGTGATGTTTTCCGGCTCATGTATCCAGAGATAAGTGATTATTAGACTGATAACTCCGAGGGCTCCATAGAAGGTGAATGTGGACTGCATCCCCCACCATGTAGCTACATAGCCGCCGATTACTGGTCCTGCGCTGCTTCCCAGTAGCTGGAATGTCTGGAAATATCCCATGACTCTTCCTCTTTCTTCTGGTTTGAGGATGTCTGCGAGGAGGGTGGTTCTGCTTGTCATCCACATGGCTGAGCCTACGCCCTGTATTGTTCTGAGTACTAGGAACTCAGCGAATGATCCTGCTCTTGCGTTTAGGAAGGCTGTTAGTGCTAGGATGAGTGTTCCCCATATCATGAGGGGTCTTCTGCCTATCTTGTCTGAGAGCATGCCGCATGGTATGTCTGCTATGAGTCTTCCGAATGCGTAGCTGCTTATGGCGAGGCTTACCAGTGTGTAGCTGACGTTGAAGCTTTTTGCGAAGAGGGGTAGGATTGGTGAGACTATGCTCATTCCTACGAAGATGAAGAATGATGGTACGTAGATTGAGAGTACGTCCATTCGTAACGAGCGCTCGCCCATCTAGTTTCCTTCTTTATGATCAAATCTGCGCTCCACAATGATGATATAAACCTATCCCCCGTTACCTATGCTTGAAGCGGTACAGAAACCTGTACTAGATATTTCTTAGATTAACTCAAAATAGACAATCTTACGCCGTTTCTTCTTAGACTCCAAACGCAGACTCTTGAGCTTGCCAATATCACCCGTGCTTTTCACGTGAGTACCCATGCAGAAAGTCTCAGCATAATCACCGATCTTTACCATCCTGAGTTCGTGTACATCTTTTGGTATCTTTTCGAGGAAGCTCTGTTTTCGTTCATCATCACCGACATCAAGCTCGTCCCTGTTGGTATTGTATATCTCAACGGGCACATTCTTGTCTATGATCTCATCAAACCGTTTCCAGACCTCAGACAGGGTATCCTCTGTTATCTCGCTGGGCTTGAAGTCCAGTTGACTGAAGCTGCTGAATACCTTGGGTCCACTGCCCCGTGCCTCAAAGAGTCCTGTTAGGAGGTGTTCTCCGCTGTGGAGTCTCATGTACTGGAATCGTTTGTCCCAGTCAACGACTCCATGAACTTTTGCATCTAACTCAACGTCATCGGATAGATAATGGAAGACCTCGTCGCCGCGTTTCATAACCTTGATGACCTTGACTTCTTTGCCGTCTACGATGAGTTTGCCTGTGTCTGTGGGTTGTCCTCCGCCTTCTGGGTAGAATGCTGTCTGGTCTAGTACCACGAATTTTGGTCCTATGCGTGTTACTGTGGCGTCAAATTCCTTGATGGTGCTATCATTGGTGTAGAGCAGCTTTGTGGCTTCCATTCTTGTTCCAGTTGGATCATATGCCGGGTCTTATGAATCTTTCAGAATAGCCGCCAACAGGGAGGGGGGGGGGTAGTGCGAAAACGGTTGGAAGCGGTTGATTTAGTTAAAAGAAGCCATAAAACAGCCCAGAATCGATCCTGATTAGTGCAAAAAAGTGTATGAGTAACGGGGAAAAGTGTACACATAACCCGCGGTTTAATGACAAAAACAGGGTTGGTAAGCTGGTTTAAGCTTTACCCGCGTTACCCAGCACGTTGATGTTCTTGTGTTTGATCATCGCGATAAGCTCTGCACGTGCAGCCTTCAAGTAGCCTCTTGGATCAAAGACATCAGGGTTCTCTGCTAGGAACTTGCGCACCATGGCGGTCATTGCTAATCGTCCATCTGTATCGATGTTGATCTTGCATACGGCTGAGTCCGCTGCCTTGCGTAGCTGGTCTTCTGGTACTCCTCTGGCTTTCTTCAAGTCGCCACCATAATCGTTGATGATCTTTACGTATTCTGGGAGGACTGATGATGCTCCGTGGAGCACGATGGGGAACTCTGGCAGCCTTTTCTCGACCTCGTATAGTATGTCGAATCTTAGTTTGGGTTCTACGCCGGGTGGGAACTTGTATGCCCCGTGGCTGGTCCCGATGCTGATGGCTAGGCTGTCCACGCCTGTGGCGGCGACGAACTCCTCTACCTCTTCTGGCTTGGTGTAATTGCTCTTCTCGGCGCTGACCTCGTCCTCTATCCCAGCGAGTACCCCTAGTTCACCTTCTACTGATACGTTCTTCTTGTGGGCGCTGTCCACAACTTTTTTGGTGAGTTTGATGTTGTCCTCGAAGCTTAGATGTGATCCGTCGATCATCACAGAGCTAAAACCTGTATCGATGCAACTCATACAGAGATCGTAGCTGTCTCCGTGGTCAAGGTGTAGCACTATTGGTATATCGTATCCTAGCTCATGAGCCATCTGCACGGCTCCTTCAGCCATGTAGGTGAGCATGGTCTGGTTTGCGTATGCTCTTGCGCCTCGGCTTACCTGAAGTATTACTGGTGCCTTGGTTTCTACGCATGCCTGTATGATGGCTTGCAGTTGCTCCATGTTGTTGAAGTTGTAGCCGGGGATCGCGTATTTTCCCCGTAGCGCCTTCTTGAACATGTCTTCCGAGTTTACTAATCCAATTGATTGATAATCTACAGTCATTTGATGAACTAGTATATGTTCAAAGATATGTATCCAGCGATTACTCTGCCTTGGTTTTAGGTTCCTTGACGAACAGACTGAATATTATGAATGCTAGTCCGCTGCTTCCCGCCGCTACGTAGAAGGGCATCTGGGGGCTCACGTTATCCCAGAGGATTCCACCTATCCATGCTCCGGGGAAACTTAACACACCTGCTATAGTAGCGATTAACCCCATTATCTTGCCACGTTGTTTGGCGGGTACAATGTCAGCTACTAGTGCCAGCCAAGCTGAGCCTCCTTCTAGTCCTGTGACTGCGCCGCCGAATCCTTCGCTGATGCCGCCTATGATACGTGTTATTGCCAGTGGTAGAAATCCAGCTGATAGTGGGAACCCGAGATACATCAAAGGAGTGATTCCGAGGCTCACCATTATACCGGGTTTTCTACCCGCCCTGTCGCTCCATATGCTTGAAGGTACAGTGAGTAGTGTGGATACTACACCCACGGTGGTCATGATCAAGCCCCACTGGGTGTTTGTCAAACCTACTATCTGTGTCGCGTAGACCGCCATGAACTGGTTCGCGACTCTGAGTCCGATGCTAGCGAAGGCTGCTACGCTGATTAGTGTCCAGATGGGACGTGGAACAGAACGTACCTCTTTCAAGGCATCAAGTCGGCTAGAGACGTGTTCAGTAGAATAGGTATCCTCAAGATACTTCCAGCGAACCACTACGTTGACAACTGCAGCGATAAAAGTACATGCGATAGCCAGTCTTACACCTGCATAGACGCCGAGGGCGTCTGTGAGCATCCCTCCAATGAATGGTGTGAATATCTGTGGGAGCAGTGTCATCATCCTGAAGGTGCCGTAGCCCATGGCGCGGTGTTCCACGCTTGTAGACTCTGCGATCAATGCGTCAATGGCTGGTATCATCATGTTGCTCATCTGGGTGATGAACATACCCACGAGCACAAGCTGCCAGCTACCCGTCAATACATAGACCAGTGGAGAAGTAGCTCTCAATGCGCTGCCGATGATAATCATCTTCTTACGCCCGATACGGTCTGTGAGTACTCCCCCGGGTATCTGGAAAGCAAGCTGAGCGATGGTCTCCGCCATAAAGATCATACCAAGCAAGGTCTTGCTGACTCCCAGCTCCAATATGTAGAGGCTCCAGTATGGCCACCATAGGCTCGCTGTTAGCATGAAGAGGCTCTGGGTGAGTGTGATTACCATGAGGTTTCTGCTCTTCATCATATCGCGTATGGTTTTTGTGATAGGCACCATTTGGGGGTCTCTCCGCGATTTCAAGGCATCATGGCTTGGCATATAAACAGTTCTCGATTTGCGCATCAAATATTATCCACATAGTCTATTCAGTTACAGGTGCCCTTGATTGGAGTACAATGACCGATGCGTAGCCTACATCACACGAGGAGACCAGTTACTTGTCTTTAAACACGTAAAGTACCCAGAGATAGGACTCCTTGTACCAGCGGGGCACCCAGAGGACGGCGAGTCTCTAGAATCAGCTGTACTAAGGGAAGCACTGGAAGAGACAGGGCTCATGGGGTTAAAACTCGTGAAATATCTTGGCTTCAAGCTCATGGATTTCACCGACCAAGGATACGGCATCGAGAAACGCCACTTCTTTCATCTGAGCTTTGAAGGCGAGACTCCTGATACATGGATTCACACAGAGAAATACCCCAGCATGGGGCCTGACCCGGAGTTAGACTACAAGTTCTTCTGGGAATCCCTTGACACTGTAGAACTTTTCTGGGATCATGGAGCTATGTTGGATAAAATCTAGTAATATCTAGGCTGGATGAGTAATTATTCTACAGGCGTCTGTAGCGCTTTACGGTTCTAAAGACTCAAATAATCAAAATATGGTGTGTGTATATGGCTTCCACGGGAAACAAAAGTCGAGGAGGACGACTCCAGTTCATCGACTTCACCCGTGGACTAGTAATGGCGATAATGGCTTGGGACCATGTCTCAGGGTTCTGGAACAGGTATCACCTTGGAAGCGAGGGCGTTCAAGGCATGATGAGACAACCGTTGAACACCACATGGTTTCTATCAAGATATGTAACCCACTACTGTGCCCCTACATTCATCTTCCTAGCGGGAACCGTGCTGGCGTATTCAACCATCAAACGTCAGAGCAGAGGAGACAGCGAGCTAAACATCAGCTACAGGATGATCGTCAGGGGAATCATATTACTCATAGCCGAGTCACTGCTTGTCTCCACCGCATTTGGCTCACAGACATCATGGCTCTACTTTGGGGTCATCGCGTGTATCGGAGTCTGTTTTATCATATTCAGTGTAGCGCGTAAGCTACCAACTTGGCTCATCCTAACCGTGAGCCTAATCATCGTGTTAAATCACAGTTACTTGAACCTCGATTTTATACCCAATGATATCTGGTGGGGACACTATCTCAGAGTCATCATACATGAACCCAGC
>JAOZIG010000530.1 GCA_026014515.1 Candidatus Bathyarchaeota archaeon
TCATGAAGACGATGATTAGGCTTGCGAAGCCTCCTGCATATAATCCGCTGATGATTACGTTGTTTATTCTTCCTTCGAAGAGTGATCCAACGAGTATGGCGAGGTAGAAGAAGATGAGTGCTACCATCACTGGCACCATTATGACGTAGATTCCAGCTGGTGCCATTGATTCTGGGATGTATGGTAGGAAGCTGGCTACGTCTCCGATGGTAATTGTTGATGCGAAGCTTAGTACGGCTAGCACTGCGATTATGGAGAAGAATATCACTGTGGCTCTGATTAGCCTGCTTCTAGTCTCGTTGTCCACTCTTCATCAACTCAATTATTAGCTCTATAGTAGCGTTCGTGCGCTTAAAGTCATCTTGGCTCAACGTAATATTGCTGTACATGGCTATCTCATAGCTTGAGACAAGGTCCTCCAGCAAGGCATCCGCTGTCTGTGGTAGGCGCTCCTCTAGCACGTACTGGAACTCTCGTGGTGTCATGGCTTCATCAATATCTGGGTAGATTCGCTGCATTGATACGTAGAACCTGTTGAATAGCTTGACCACACCTTCTTCATAGCTTGTGTATTCGAGAGGCACTCCATCCTCAAACCCAATGTACTGTCTCTCAGGTGCAAGCTTTACACGAGCCTCTATCACAGGTTCCTCTTCTTGGAGTCTTTTGTTTCTTCTCGCTGCATACACACCTACCCCGATTGATGCTGTTAATGCGACACCTATGTTGTATGGGAACGTGAAGAGCAGCGCTAGGAAGTTGGTGGCGTCAGGTGGAGGTACAATGACTGTAACCGCTAACGTGTCTACTGCTCCAAGATAATAGGTGCATTCCTCTTTCACAAGGCTCACGTTTACCTGTCCCTTATCAGGGAATAGCGCTACAAAGCTTACTTTTCCCTCCCCGTCGCTCTTGAGCGTGATTATCTGATCTAGGAACTTCACGTTTAGCGTGGTGTTTACTATGGGTGTTCCATCGCTTGAGTCAACTATTGTGCCTCTGTATGTGATGTTTCTTCCCTCGTAGACCTGTCTTGGTCCATTGATATTGATTGTTGGGTCAGCCATCACCTTAATGGGTGGATCGCTGAAGGATTCCATGTAGTAGGCCGTTTCTAGGCTGTGAGCTGTCAGGTTATAGTCGCCTATGGTGACTTCTGGTGTGGCGTCACAGGTTACGTTGAACCAGCCATCAGTTACTACTCCTACTCCGACGATCAAACCAGCCTCTGACATGTTCCACTTGTCTTCTTTCAGGATGATCTCTACTTGTGTGTCTGTTACGGCTGTATCGTTTGTGGTTCTTACTGTTCCCCAGACGTTGAACTGTTGTCCTCTGATGGCGACTGGGTCGTTGCCTGTGATGTTGCAGATGGTTTGTTGTTGGGTGATGTTTTGGTTGCCTTCGGTTGTGTGTATTGGACATGCGTCGAAGGTTACCCAGCCAAGGTTCTCGAACTCTACTTCAGCGTACATGTATGCCTGCTGTGGAAGCACATACTGCATCTCGACATCTGGTTTGACAGTGTATCCAACCACGACTCTTGCTGGAATGTCTAAACTTCTTGCAAGCAGCACAAAGGCTGTGTTGAAGTGGCTTCCTACTCCTACTTTTGTGATTGAGAGGAAGTACCTGATGGGGTCATAGGATGATGGTGTGGCTGGGAATGATTCATTGAACTCAAAGTTATCCAAGAGGTATCTCTGAAGCGTTACCAGTTTATCATAATCCGTGGCTGCACTACCACTCCACTCGATAGCCTTCTCAGCTAGATAATCCTCTAGTGCAACTGGTACTTGAAGTGCTTCTTCTGGTCCTATTGCTTGGCTTGCTCTGAGCGCTGCTTCGCTGTACTGGTATTTCTTGTAGCTTACCCAGTATGGTTGGTCGTATGGTTCTATTGCGTCAAAGCTCTGGATGTCCTCATAGTAGTCGATGGTGAAATCGCTCTGGTTTAGTTTGAGGTGGTCAGTGTTTTGTGCAACAAGCATGTACCCTGTTAGGTTTGTTAAGGGGTTTACTTGGAACTGTACGAGCGCCGGGTTTTTGGGGTATGTTGGATCGGTTGGTAGTAGTTGTCCGTAGTAGTTCATTGGCTCTTGGTTCATTGGTTTGGTCCATGTGCCGTGTGTGTAGTTGTAGGCTGCGTATCGTCTGAGGTATTTGTCTCGTGTGGGTAGTCTGATGAGGAGTATTGGTCCTTTTTCTTGTTCAACCTCATAACCAACCTGTGCTTGCTGTTCTCCACCACTCAGAGTCTGGGCTTCTGAGAATCCTTTTGCTGTTATTGGGGATTTATCGTCTAGTTCGAGTCGCGTGATGTCTCCTAGGATGTTGATGGCTGTGCTCAGCATTCCCACGCTGAGTGTTAGCACAATGAGTAATCCTAGGAGTCGCGCGTACTGTTTCAATATGGTTGTACATCCCCTGTGTGGGTTTTATTCTTTTACGTGCCCGTTTTATATGGTGAAATGACCAGAAACCGGGTTGTCTCAGTTTTCTGTTACATTACTTGCTGTATGGGACTAAATTAAAGGTCTTTATGGACCCCCAATATGTACCGAAACAATCAAGTTAGCATCAGGAGTTGAGAGCAACTTAGTCCCCGCAAATCATTTACACCCAAGAAACAATCACATACCCATGTGGACAGTCAAGTCCGAGTCAGGCAAATTAAACGCAGTACTAGTACAAGACTCAACAGAACAACTATGGACAAAGAAAATGCCTTTCGCAGGCATCGAGTCCAGCACCCATTATGTAAGCCGAGACCCCCACGCCCAGATGAACCCCGGGCATGATCAGTGGCTACAGCTACCCAAGATTCTCAGAGATGAAGGCGTGCAGGTGTTTGAAGTCAAGGAGATGCTAGGGAAGATTATTGAGAACGCTACCTTGGCTGAGTTAGGAGAGATGGTAGATGATGTCTGGATGGGGGTGCCTAACCCTCCTGAGCCAGAAGACCTTACTGTTGATCACTTGATGTGGGGTAACCCGCCCATTCCATTCTATGATCCAGTGACCGAGGAAGTAGTGCTCCCCGATCATCGTAGAGTTGCGTGGACCTATACAAGAGACACCAGCTTCACGACACAGGTGGGGGCCGTCATCTGTAATATGAGGCGATACAGCAGACGCTATGAGACACGAGTGGTCAAGCTTTGCTATCAGTATGATCCGGTGCTTAGTGAGAAGACCGAGATTGTTTATGATGCTAATGAGACTCTTGGTGTGTTCAGTGAGCCTCCTTGTGTTGAGGGTGGTGATACCCAGATCATTGATGATGAGACCATCGCTATTGGAGTAGGACAGCGTTCAACCGTTACAGGCGTTGTTGAGACTGCAAAGCGTTTGTTTGAGGCTGACACGGATGGTGTGTTGAAGTATATTTGTGCAGTGAATCTGGCTGATTACCCGGCTGTAGATTATATGCATCTTGATGTAACCATCAACCACCCAGACAAGGGCAAAGTACTGGTCATGCCCTATGTCTACGATACAGAGATTCTCAAAGATTACCCCCCCAAGAAGCTATTACTGAAGACCCTTGAAGCCATCAGACGCCAAAGCGAGCTACATGGAAGACCCATGGAGCCACTAGTGCATCCAGATCACTTCGCTGCACTAGGCAGAACCGGAGTCTACATCAACGACAACGGTAAACCAAAGCTACTCAGGAACGAGATAAGCTTCCTAGACTTTTTGTTGAAGGAGGAGAAACTTGAGAAAGACGGTGTGATCTATGTTGGAGGAGTACCAGAGGACCCATGGGACGTTGAACACTTGCTGGATACTATGCTTGAGCAGAGCCGAGGCGCATCAAACATCGTGACCATCAGACCCGGAATGGTAATCGCCTACGATAGAAACCACGCCACTAACGAGGAGCTACGAAACCACGGCGTAACAGTCAGGGAATGGGAGTCAGGATACCTAGACTTGCTGGGTGGACCTCACTGTAGTACAAGTCCGTTAAGCAGGGATTCTGTCTAATTCTCTTTTCTTATCCCCATTATAGTTACGATTATGATTCCGACACCGGTTAGTGCTGGTATTATGCTTAGTATTCCCGGTAACTTGGTTTGAATAACTGTATTCAGGTAATCTACGACTGCGATGAGCGCAATTGCTATGGTAACCGTCTGAGTAGTTAGTCTTGTTTGGAGTTTTAGTTGGTTTCTTGTTAGATTGTTTATCGAATCGGGTGTTCCACCTCTCATGGCTAGTTCATTGAATTGTGTTTTGATTAGGTTGAACGAGAATAGGGTGATGTATACGGTTGTTAATAGGATCGTGATTATGAGCACATTGAGTGTGGGTTCTGTTGCATTGAATGCCGCTAACGTGTGTTGAGTCATTCTAGGGACATCTATGTGTTTGAGTTCTGTCCAGACAAACTCTGTCTTCATGTAATGGTACTGGATGCTCCATTGAAGCCCGGATTTACCCAGTATCAAAGGCAGCGTTAGCAATGCCCCAGTGTAGATGAGTCTCCTGTATCCCAGTGTGTTTTCGATCACCAGTGTTACTATGGTAGCTGCTATTCCGAGAAAGATTGTTACGATGCTGAATCTAGGTGTCCATGATAGACAGGAAAAGGAGTATAACCCAAGCAGGTTACACGCAAAGAGTGTCAACATCTCGATGGCTGTTAATGTTTTTTTCATTACTTGTTCACCTGCGCTATTATCGCTTCGTTTAGAAGTTCTCTTGTTGGGTTCCACTGGACCACTGGTATTCTGTTGGTTACTTGTTCGATTAACGTGATGTCTTCTAGGTATCTGAGTCTTGACGCTTGGTCCGGGTAATCCAGTAACTCGTACCCAATGATATGGACCAGTAATACTGGAGGGCTTCTGGATTCATGTATATTGATCTTTTCCAAGTCCTCGCGTAGAGTCTCAAGGTGGCTCTGGTCTACGATTGTTATGAGAATGATAAGAGGCGCTGCTCCCTTGATGTAACTCTGTGCCTGATCCAGTGCCTCTGATAGTGATGGAAAGAGGGAAGATGGGCGGAGATACATGAGTCTCTCCCTGATTTTGATGAATTGCTGGGTTCCTGTTTCTGGTGGTAGGATTCCCCGGTACTCGTATCTGGGTGTTACCTCTGACTGTGTATTTCTGTGCAAGAACCCCATGCTTCCCACAGGATAGTCATCATTGTATAAACTGAATCCAAGTTGGCAGTTTCGGTTCAGGTAGAAGGCTGATAGCTCCAATACCGCGTGTATCGCGTACTCGAAGCAGTTGTTGATGGTGTTTCCGGTCTGCATTCTTGACGCGGTGTTCATGAATATCCAGATGGTTTTTCTTCCCTCTTTCTCGTACTCGTTCACCATGGGGGAAAACTGGTGGTGTGCTCGTCTAGCGGTAGCCTTCCAGTTAATCGTCCGATATGGGTCACCGATCTGGTATTCACGTATATCCTTGAAATCTGTTGTCGGTGTACCCATCTGTATTAATGCCTCGGTGGGTACAGGCATGTTTGAGTAGATTTTTCTGTCCCTGATCCGTCTGATGTTGTGGTGTTTTGGGTACACCATTAACGTCACAGGGTCGTTGATTGTCCCTTGTAGTGTGTTGGTGAACCCTAGGGGGTGTCTTGTCTCCCATGATACTTCGCCTGTCTCGTAGATTCCCCTTTTCTGGCATTTCACTGTGAAAACAACATCCTCCTCCAGTGGGGCTTTGTTTTTCCAGAGGGTTACGAAGTTGTTGCCTTCTATCAACTTGAGTTGGTTTGATAACCTGACTCCTACTGTTACGGGTCCGGTGCCTTGCTTTACGTTGATTCTATAATGAAATGTGTACAGGTCGTCTACTTCGAGTTTGGTGTCATGGTTAAGCCTCTCAACTGTGACGCCTTTTGGCTGTTGTTGGTTGAACCCTGTAAATAGGTAGACCAGTATCAGTGAACCAGCGTACATCATGACCATGTTCCCCATGAGGACTCCAAACAGTATCACTGCGGCGCATGCTGTGGCTATCTGGAGGGGAACCTTGGTTATCATGTCTATTTTCTCATGAAGTCTTTTGGTACCTCGATGTCCTCAACGATGTTTCGGATGATGGCTCTATCATCGATACCACCCTCAAGACTGTACTTTGTCTTCAGGATCACCCTATGGCTTAAGGCATCAATCGCATATGTCTTCACATCATCCGGTGTTACATAGTCTCTGCCCAAGGTGAGGGCGTGTGCTTTAGCGACCTTCATGAGGCTGATTCCCCCTCTGGGGCTGCTTCCTATGGTAACTTGTGGTGACTCACGGGTGGCTCTGACTATGTCTACTATGTACTGCATTATCTGCTGGTCCACATAGATGTCTCTCTCCGCCCTCCTCTGTATCTCCGCGAACCCATCACTGGTGGTAACTGGTTCTATGAACCCTGTGGGGTCATCTTGTTGCCAATGGTTTCTACGACTGAGAATCGCAAGCTCCTCTTCCCTTGTCTCGGCGTACCCTATGGATAACCGCAGCGTAAACCGGTCCATCTGAGCCTCAGGCAGCGGATACGTGCCCTCAAACTCTATGGGGTTCTGGGTGGCCAAAACAAAGAAAGGCTCCGCTAATCCATGTGTCTCTCCCTCTATCGTTACCTGTCGTTCCTGCATACACTCAAGGAGGGCTGCCTGAACCTTTGGAGGGCTCCTGTTGATCTCATCAGCCAACAGTATGTTTGTGAACACTGGACCCTTCATGAGACTGAACTCGCCCGTGTTGAATCTCCAAACTTTTGTACCCGTGATGTCTGAAGGCATCAGATCAGGGGTGAACTGGACTCTTTTCCAGTCACAGCCCGTTGTGGTAGCGAATGTCCTTGCTAAGAGGGTCTTGCCTAAGCCGGGGTAATCCTCGAAAAGAACATGCCCGTTAGCCAAGGCGGCTACGAGCACTTTTCTAAGTACTGGGGGTTTGCAGACAAAGTATTGTCCCACGGTGTCCAGTATTTTATCGCATATCTTTTTTGCTTCATCAAAACTCATTTTTTCACCTTCATCATAAAATCCGTTCCTGCATCTCAGAGATGACGTGATTGAGAACCGTCTCTCTCTGCTGTCTATGTCTGGTGTCTCTTCCCTGTGTATGTTTAGCTAACTGGAGTGGTTCATCGGGCTCGTAGTAGTTCATGAGGTCTCTGATATCCAGATTGATTAGCTCCAAGGTGACGCCTTTTTTCCTGTAAATCTCGGTAATGTATAGGATTAGAAGCGTCTTCTCACCTGTTTCAAGGAAATTGTTTACCAGTTTATTCCATCGATCAAGATCAACATCGCTTCTGATCTTGATATCTTGTACGTGGCGTGTCCAGTTACCCTTGAGCTCCGTTACCATGACCTTCTGGGACTCCCTGAACCGCCAGTAATAGTTCAAGCCCACTAGGCAGACGGCTATCAACTCGAATAGATAGATGAACCCCGCGCTTCCCGCCAAGACTCGTATCAATAACTGTCTGTATGTCGTGCAGTAGAACGTCGCAACAACCAAGAAGATGATGGGTAACTGTGTCAATACGTCAAGGTACTTGGAGATTCTGCCTGTTCTGCCCTCAAAATATTTGAGGAAAATCATGGCGGAGCTTACGCATCCAAGCACCAAGAACCCGACATCAAGGCCCTCTGTGTGTATCTCGGGTATCCTAGCCGTCATCAGAGCTCCTGTTACTCCAAATACGAGATACTTGAATGCCTTGGCCGAGAAGAGAAGAAGTCTCTGTTTCTGTCCATATGTGTTCTCGGCTAGATGGAGAAGGATCATGGCTCCGACGCCAATCAGCAGAATATTGCTTGTGTATCTTAGGCTATCCGGGCTGCTTGGGGCTGATACCAGTAAATAGACTGAACCTAGGATGCCCGTGTATGTTGTGCTTCTTCTAATCGGTTTGATCCATGCTCCTGAGAGAAGATACGTTATTACTCGACTCAGGTAGAAGCCAGTGATTATGGCTAGTAGTGGCAAACGTAGTATGCTGATGTTTAGGGTTGTTGAGTTGACATAGTCGTACTCTAGTTCTATCAGTCTTGGGGCTCGTAGATACCAGTATACTATGAATCCTAGTACAATATACTTGATTGAAGCCTTCAGGATCTCTTTATCTCTTTTATCCACTACTCAATACCTCCTCTAGCTCTCGTTTCGCCCTGTAAAACCGGACATAAGCCTCTCTATCCACCTTATGTTGACTATAATCCGCCACCTCAAACAATGAAGCATACTTCTCCAAGGTCTCCTCAGACAACATTGGGTAATTATCTCTGAGTCTATCCCTGATTTCCTGTGCAGTAAGTCTCCACCAGTTTAAGGCTAAATCTGGGTCTTGTAACACTTGGTTGAAGAGCTTGACTATCTCTTCACGGTACTCTACGATGCGCAAACCAATTATTGATGTGATGCTAGTCTCTGTTTTCTCAGTTGTTAGAACCGCTTTGATGATATGTAGCCCCTTATCAAAGCTAAGCTGAGTAGTTTGTGGGCTCGCGTAATCACTGGTTGTTGTTTCTTTGTCTATCGTTAGCTCCAGTTTCCCAGTGTACTGGCTTTCAATGAACAATGATAGGGGAGCTTCTTGGTGCCAGATATTTGGCAGGTCCTCTGGTATTTCCTTGAAATATATCTTGAGGCGTTCATCTATCTCTCTTATCAGTTCGTGACTTATCTCAGGCTCTGATTCTTTCTTTCTCCCAGCCTCAATTAGACTACTGATTATATGAGCAACGAGAACAAGCCCAACCCCCACACCAATAACAAGGGCAACAGTCTCGACTGGGCTCCGAACTGGTTCAACCTCAACAGTTTTTCTTCTTCGGCCTGTTCGTATTGTCGTGCTTCTAACGGGCTCTGTCTCTTCAATCACTGGCTCGGGGGTTGCATCAAACCGTATCCAGCCATAATCTTCGCACCAGACCTCAGCGTATATTCTTCTATCCCATGGAGCGAGGAACAGCACTTTGCTCGATCCTAATGGGTATCCTCCAACTACTCTTGCTGGTATGCCGACTGAACGAGCCATCAGTGTTAGTGCTGTGTTGAAGTGGATGCTTATCCCATGGTGGTCTGTGAATAAAAACCATATCACAGGATCAGTATCATAGGGGGCTTCTCTCCACGCGTAACTGAACATGTATCCTGTTTGCAGGTACTCGATGAGTGCCTGTATCTTTTCGTAATCTGTCTTTGCGTCTTCTGTTACGTATTCTGTTCTTCGCTGTAATTCTTCCCTGATTTCGTCAGGTATCTGGGTATAACGCTCCTCGCTTCTCCGTGCAATTACTGGTGTATCTTCCTGTTTTTTTATGTCATAGAAACTGATGATGTACTTTGTCCAAGGGGATATTGTTCTGTTGGAGCTTAACAGTTGAGTTGTGTTATCGTAGCTGCAGTTCCATGATTTTGCCTCCGTGTACTCGTATATTCCACCCGTGTAGTTCATCTTCAAGAAGGTCAGGCTTCTTGGGTGTTCTGGGCTCGGTACAAACCTCTCTGTGTCTATCATGACCCATACGGTGAACTCTGATACACCTGTAATCAGTTCGGGGTTTAGAGTGAATGGAAGAACCTCCCCCTCATATGGTGTGTTTGTTGTATTGTCCGTGTACCATGTTCCCGAGTCATAGTGTTCTCCTACAGATATTCTGAGAAAATCACTTGCCTCGTGTTCGTATATCACGTAATCTACGGCGTAATAATTGTTCAAGCCAAATAGTGTGCTTTTGTTGAAGTCGAACCCGATGAGTCTTATCTCGTTGTATATCTCTGGGCTTTCCTCTTCTTTGCCTATGACTAGTAGTGTTGAGTCTATGGATTCAATGGAGATTGAGATCAGCACAAGTGCGATTATCAGCGTTGAAAGAAACATGACCACGTTTCCAAGGTTAGCGTATCGCTCCCCTCTTCTTGTTATAGATGGAAACACGGTCATTTTATCCGTTTTTTCGTGTTTTTAAGCAATAAAAAAGGTTTTTATCAAAAAAGGTTGACAAAAGCAACTCAGTTACATCAGATTTTGTCAAGGTTTCTTGACAAAGCAGCCAACCTGTCAAAAAGCGGTTTGTCAAGGTTATTTGACAAAAACCCTTTTCACGGCTTTGATCCGAGTTTTATTTGGGGTTGAATATGCAGAGAAAAGACGATGAACTGTATACCACCATGTTCAACGCGTTACGCCATGGAGTAAGAAGAAAAATACTTCGTATACTCTCCAAACGAAAAGAGAGCTTTACAAGTTTATTAAACGAGCTTGAGATATCAAGCAGTCACCTCACCTATCATCTAGATTCCCTTGGTGAACTGATCGCCAAAGATGAGTCCCTCTATGGTTTATCTGTGTTCGGCAAGGCAGCCGTTGATATGATGAAAAACATAGAAGACCCACCCAAGAGCTATTTTCAAGACAACCCCGGAGAGGTCTTCAAATATATCACCATAATGTTGCTGACGCTTTTCATAATATCTTCAGGTCTCTTGGTGAACCTCATGGAGATTCAGGCTTACCAAGAGGATATGCTTGAGAGTAAGAGCGCTGAGATCGAACTGCTTACAAACGAGTTGGAGCCTTTGAAACGGTTTCATGAACTAGATGTCATGGTGGTCTCCAATCCTGATCTAAGAGTGTCATCAAAGACCACTTTATCTTATTCCTCAACTGATGATGATTACACTGCTTCAGTTATGTTGATCTATCTGCCTGAGAAATACCGGGTTCTAGAGGTTGAGCTTCTCACTAATCTACCAACTGATTTCGTGTTACCCTTTACCATTCAGAAAGGCAACGCATTTGAAAATGAGACCTCTGTCCTTGCCCCTGATGAGTACATGTATAATGATTCGGTTAAGTGGATGTCAAAAATCGTCTGGACAAACACAGATGCAGACCTTGATGAATACAAAATCATGCTGACACAAGGTGGATGGTATACCCTCAGCTTAAGCGGACCAGTAGTAATCACAGAATCAGGGAACCCAGTAATACAACACTTCCAATACGAAAATTACCTCTGGAACAGCTTTGAAAACATACGAATATGGACAGAATGCCGACTCCTCTATGGAAGAGATCCAGTATCATTTGGATACATATCCCCAGACTCCGTGCCCATAATCTAAACAAGGGGAGGGGGGGGGGGGTAACGCGGTTTAGCCGCAAACAGCCCCCTTTTCTCAAAAGAGGCCCTATAACGGCTTATTTTCGATCCCAATATGTACAAAAACGTACACGTAACCCGGAGAATAAGTGCAAAAAAGTGTGTTAGTAACACAAAATAATGGGTTTAGAAGTGACGGAAGCAACGCTCATCAGTAAAGACCATGGCGATACCATGCTCGTTACAAGCAGCGATAACTTCCTTGTCCTTGACGCTTCCACCAGGCTGAACACACGCCTTGACACCGTACTCAGCTAAGAGGTCGATGCTGTCCCTGAAGGGGAAGAAACCGTCTGACGCTAGAACACTACCGGGTATCTCTTCCAGATGACCACGCATATCCGCCTTCTCCAAAGCGAGCTTAACCGCTGTAACCCTGTCCTGCTGACCTGTACCGATACCTATGGTGGCATTCTCTTTACCGAGAACTACTCCGTTGCTTCTCACGTTCATACAGACATACCAGCTGAACAGCATGTCCTTGAGCTCCTGAGCAGACGGCTGTCTCTCAGTGACTACTCTGAGATCGTCCGCTGTCCTGAACTTGGTAAGCATAGGCGCCTGTAGTACAAGACTTCCATCCATCTGTACGCTGATGTCCAGTGGCCACATAGGGTCTCCCACGTACTTGCTCATCTCCTCGAGACCATCTACCTGCATGATCCTGATGTTCTTCTTCTGGTCAAAGAACTCCATGCAGCCCTCCTCATAACTGGGAGCAACTACTGCTTCCACGTAGCTGTTCATGATCTCCTCGGCTGTTGCTACGTCTACCTCACAGTTGAAACCCGCAACGCTTCCGAATGCTGCCAAGGCGTCACAGTCTCTTGCCTTCTTGTAGACCTCTACGAGTGGCTCGTCCTTGTTCTGGGCCGCTGCTCCGCTTGGGTTGACGTGTTTCATGACTGCACAGGCTGGTTGATCAAAGTAGCTGACGATTCTCATGCTGTTGTTGGCGTCTTCTACGTTGGTCATGCTGAGCCCTGATTTGCCTGTCTTGAGTAGTTTGATGTCTCCTACTGTGAGTGGTCCCTCTGTGGGGCTGTAGAATGCTGCTGGCTGGTGGGGGTTCTCGCCATAGCGTAGGCTCATGTGTTTCCTATAGGTGGTCTCGCTGTTGCCAATTGTGATCTTTATTGTTTCAGGGAAGTCCTCTTCGAGGGCTGTGCTGTATTTTTTCCTCATGGATGGGGTTTTACTCATAGTGTTTCCTCCAGATATGATACGATAGCGGCATCATAACCCGCTGTTCGCTTAAATGCTTGAAGAGCATAGCGTTTTCTGAGTTCAGTGGTTAGCTCTCCATTGTTTTCTTCAAGGGTTTTAATTATCTCGGGGTACTGGGCTGGATCAGACACAATACACGTCTTATCATAAAGCAAGCTAGCTTTAGCTGCACTTCGAGTCATGGTTGGTCCCCCAATGTCTATGTTATGTCCAGCGGTCTCAAGGTCTGCTCCACCAGCGACCACTTTCTCAAATGGGTAAAGATTGACTACCACGAGATCAATGGATTCGATCTTGTTCTCTTTCATCCATTTGGCGTGCTCAGAGTCATCCCTATCTAGGAGTAGTCCTCCGTGTACCTTGGGGTGAAGTGTCTTGACGAGTCCTCCGGGGCTCTCAGGGTGTCCCGTGTAGGTACTGACTTCAACGAGGTCGCTGTAGCCGATCTCTTTGATTCTTCTGGCGGTGCCTCCGCTGCTGATTATCTTGATCCTATATTTTGCGAGTGCAGGTACCAGTGTTTCCAGTCCCTGTTTATCGTATACGCTGATTATTGCTTTTTTTATCAATCTGGTTGTCCCTCGAATGGTTCTATAGCATATAGGTGGCAATTATAGGCTTTGGGTTACATAGAAATGTAATTTTGATGAAAAAATAGAAAGGATGAACCGCTAATTACGGTTAACATACACTGGGCTACTCCAAGCCATGGAGCCATCCACCTGAGTAACCTTAACCCACACAGGGTTCAAGTCATCAACGAGATCAACCACTGTGTCAAATAATAGACTCTTTGGCGTGGGCTTCTTGGTGATCGCCTGAACAATAACCCGTTGATTCACTGGACCGATCTCAACGATATAGGGTTCTGCTGTTATCTCCGCTGGTTTGAACTGGAAGCTGACTGGCTTACTCTGGAAGCTTATCACCGCATCTCTGGGGGCGTCTAGTTCTAGGATTACTCCGTCTGGGTCGCCGCCTGTTGAGCTTGTCCATTCTAGCTCTTTCTCATTGACTCTGCGGATGCCTTGATGTATATAGTCGAATGCGTACTCCTTGTAGCATGTTATTTTGCCTTTGTCGATCCTCAGACCACCGTTCCAGTCTAGTATCTTGGGTCTGCTCTTGACTCTGGCTCCCATCCACTGTACCTTGATGAGCTTCTCATCACCATCCGGGTCAGCGAAGGGGTGTCTGTAGACGCATTCGGTGCCTCTCATAACCTCTACTGAGTGTAGCTGTTTGGTGCCATGCACCTCCACTGATAGGTGTACTGAGCTTTTTGCTACTATTTCCTCGCCCATCATGTGGTCATCGACGTTGACATCTAGAATGATGCGTTCACCTGTGGTTCCATAGACTCTTCTTGCCCAGAAAGCTTCCCAGAGGGCTTCACGGGTTAGCTCTTCAGCGTAGACCGCGGTGTATCCGCCTCTTGTTGTGAAGTCTTGTGTTGTTAGCGTGTATCCGGGTCTGCATGTGTGGTCGTCGCTGGTGGCTATGAATCCCACCTTGTATCCTCTGTTCAGTGCTTCCTCTAAGAACCACTCGAATGTGCCGTGGTGGCTGTGAACCTCGATCAAAGGGACTCTTTCTGGTGTCCAGTAGTCTAGGTTCGCGTGGCGTCCACCGATGTGAGCTACCGCCATTACGTCTTTTCTGTCCTTGAACTCTTCCCAGAGCTTGTCGATGGGGTATCTGTCTGTGTCTGCGTCTGATTTGTCCTCTATGAGCCAGTGGTCGCTTCTGTGAAGCTCTCCCGCGTTTCCTAGATAGTAGATGTTATGGTCTCCACCCGCTGGTGTGAGTCCGCTCCACTCGTAGCCGAGGAAAACCACCAGCTTCCCCGGATCGTTATACTGTCGAGTCTTCTGTTTGACCTCTTCCCAAAGCTCCTTTGTAATCTGGAAATCGTTGCCTTGCCAACCTCCGAAATCCATGCCCGCCATGTCTCGTAGGAAGCTGAAGTACTCGTCTACTGTGCCTGTT
>JAOZIG010000237.1 GCA_026014515.1 Candidatus Bathyarchaeota archaeon
GTAGTCCTGTGAACTGGATTAATGCTGTTACTACCGTTGAGAATTGTTCAAGGTAGAATATTAGAAGGTTAATGGCTACGAGTTTGATGACCAATGATACTGAGGCTGTCTCTGTTCCCCAGTTTCGTCGTCCAGCTATCATCAATATCCCTCCGATGGTTAACAGACATCCTAGTGCGCCGTCACTCATTATGAGAATGAATGCCCACATGGCTCCGTTGCTGGTGATGTGGGGTATCTCGTTTGCTATTGCGAGTAGGTATGCGTCGCGTTGTGCTGGGTTTGATGCTACCATGCTGAAATCTACTAGCTGTAGGAAGCTGGGGACTCCAAGCAGTAATAGGCTGATTACTATGGCGTATTTTACTCTGGTTTCTGTTAGGTAGTTTTGTTCTAGCCACTCCCATCGGGTGATTATCTTGTCGAATATGTTTGGTTTCTCTATCGTAGCTTCGAGTGCATCGCTTTCAACAAAGTCTTGGAGTTCTTTTGCGAGTCTTCGATAGTTGGGGTTTTTCGCGTTTGTCATTATTTCTTCTAGTCTGTCTTTCATTTCTTGGTGTTCGTCTGGTTCAAATGAGTGGTCCAGTACTTCTTGGAGTATCTCGATTACCGCGTAGAGGTTTCCTCTTGTGTCTAGGGTTGGTTGTTGTTTGATTCGTTGGTACAGTAGTACTGTGAGGAGGAAGAACGCGTATATGATGGGTGCTGCGCCGGGGAAGAAGTAGTCGTTGGTTTGGGTGATGAATTTCCCTACCTCGTCTATGAATAAGCCGACTCCGATGCCTGATAGGATGGCTGTCCATGTATAGGTCCAGCGGTTGCTGTAGAGTAATGGTAGGATGCTTGCGATGTAGAGGATTACGCCTCCGTAGAGTACGTGGGCGATGTGGAGTGTGCTGTTTCCTAGTTGGGGGTAGCCTGTGAGTTCTAGGATGAGTCTTGTGAGGGTGACTGAGGCTGCGAAGCTGAGTACTGTGAGTTGTAGGTATCTTTCTGCGCCTCGTCTTGGGACTGGTCTCCAGATTCGGCTTATTATCTGACTCATACTTGTTATTTCGCTAGAGATATGAAAAAGGTTTTACCTTCTTGCAGCATAGTTTGGTTATTTTTCTAACCTATGTGGTTAAATAAATTGAGTATCATTGGGTTTGTTAGTCATATGTGTAAGATGAAGGTGAGATGTGGTGATTGATGGATATAATGTGCTTAAAGCAATCGGTAACACTACCATGGTTCAGTTAAACAAGGTTGTTCCAAAGGGTTCAGGTAGCGTTTTCGCTAAACTCGAGTGGGAGAACCCCACAGGTAGTATGAAGGACCGCGCGGCTTTAGCTATGATTGGTGAGGCTGAAAAAGATGGACGTCTGAAGCCGGGTTATACTGTTTTGGAGTACACGGGTGGTAGCACTGGTGTCTCTTTAGCGCTTGTCTGTGTGGCGCGGGGTTATAAGATTCATATCGTGACTTCTGATGCATTCAGTAAGGAGAAGCTTGATCATATGAGGGCGCTTGGCGCTGAGCTGGAGATTGTGCATAGTGAGGATGGTCGTACTACCAAGAAGCTTATCCTTGAGATGGTTGATGTCGCGAGGAAGTACAGTGCACGGCCAAATATCTACTGGACTGATCAGCTACGGAACACGGACAGCATCACGGGTTACTATCCGCTTGCTGAGGAGATATGGCAGCAGATGGATGGTAGGGTTGATGCCTTTGTTCACTGTGTAGGTGCCGGAGCTTCCTTGAGGGGCATAGGTACGATATTGAAGAAACATAACCCTGAGATTAAGATAGTAGCCGTTGAGCCCGCTGAGTCTCCAGTCCTACAGGGTGGTGAGC
>JAOZIG010000297.1 GCA_026014515.1 Candidatus Bathyarchaeota archaeon
GAATTGGGTATGATCCAGATAACGCATTTGGAAGATGATGAAGATTCTGCCCGGCAGCCGCTATTCAGTCCGGATGGTACCAAAGTAGCTTATATGGTGGTTGCAAGTGATAGCAGAGTTCGCTATTACTACGGTGAGGAATATTATAAAGAAATATGGGTGATGGAACTGGATTTCTCACGTGGTGAACCCAGGGTGGCAGATAACTACCCGGTCACTGATAGAGGAATCCAGTGCGCTAATTTGGAAGACTGGAGTCCGGATGGCGAGCAGATACTTTTCCGGTCTCGTGATGAAGGTGATGCTTACAATAATCTGTGGATAGCCCAGGCAGATGGTAGCGGTGTTGAGCAGTTGACGTTTGGGAGAGATGATGCCTGTTTTGGCGGATCTGGAGGTGTTAATCAGGCTACCTTCAGCCAGGATGGAGAGCAGATACTATATGCGATGTACTGGTATGACGGATATGATGGTTATAAAGAATTATTCGTCATGGATGTTGACGGGAGTAATGTAACACAGCTTACTGATACCTTTGGACAATGTGAACAGAACGCCAAGTGGAGCCCGGATGGCAGCCAGATAATATACAAGCTCTGTAATGAATATTATAGGGATAACGCAAGTATCTGGATAATGGATGCTGATGGCAGTAACCAGCGGTGTTTGGTAGAAAATCCCCACTCTAACTTTTTTGACTGGAGCCCGGATGGTGATTGGGTAGTATACGAACGTAACGGTTATTATCTGGATGAAGATGACAATGGTAGCCCTGATTATATTGACGGGAGAACCGATATCTATAAGATAAGGGCTGATGGGTCTCATAATACCCTGCTGACTGATGACAATGATAGTTACTGCCAGCATACTCCTATCTGGATGAATGACGGCCAGATACTCTATCGCTCTGATGAGCTGGTAGATGAAAATGGCATGTCAAGCTCCTGGATAATGGACGAAGATGGTGATAACAAGGAGATGATAAATCCCTGGGGTGGCAAGTGGCAAGACGTTAGCCCGAATGCGGAGTGGCTTGTTGTCCAGACCGATGAGCCGGACGAAACTAATGGTTATGCTCAGTTATACATTGTTAGCACTGAGTCTGAGGGTGTTTCAGCTGGTTTCTCTGCTAACATTAAGATGGGTGGAAGCCCCTTGATGGTACAATTCAAGGATACATCAAGTTCCTGTTTCACGGATTGGTACTGGAGTTTTGGTGACGGAGAGCACAGCACCTCAAGCTCCCCGACCCATACCTACATGTTTGAGGGCACATATACCGTAACCCTTACCGTAAGCGGTGAATGCGGCACAGAGACCATAGTGATGGCGGACCTTATAACGGTTGAGGACAACTCTTCTCCGGCGGCGCTTTCGGTACAGAATCTGAATGTATCGTCAGTATACGCGTATCCGGGTCAGGAATTACAGATAACCGCTGATGTAGCTAATACTGGTGGCGGCTGGGGTTCGGATAGTGTAGCCCTGATGATAAACGGGCAGACAGAGCAGACCGCCAGTGTGGGAGTTTCACCGGGGACGTCACAGAATCTGGCATTCACGGTATACAAGACGGTACCGGGAGAATACCAGGTAACAATCGGCAACGCGGTGGCCACGTTCTACATCATGGATGATGGTTCAACAGAAGCACAGCAGACCAATGATCTTGGTACCGGCGGCATTATCGCGATAATAGTGATAGCGGTATTGGTAGTAGCCGGCATCGTGGTAGTGTTCATGATGACGGGCCGTAAAGCATAGAAGCAAGCAATAACAGGCGCCTTTAGTTAAAACAGAAGGGGAGAGGTTTTAAAACCTCTCCCCTGTTTTT
>JAOZIG010000030.1 GCA_026014515.1 Candidatus Bathyarchaeota archaeon
CCTAGCGGCTTTGGGGTTCGTCTTCATATTGGTCATCACTGACTATAGTATTCCAACGCTGTACAGCTATAGTGTGTATAGTTTGGAGATTTTCAGTGAGTTCAGTGCAAGTAACAATCCAGCTCATAGCGTCTGGCTCAGCATACCACTTGTCTTGATCACGACCCTTATGCTCGCGGTGAGTCTACGTGGGCTTAGAAACACTGTTCAGAGTAGCAGTGTGAACCGTGAGGAAAGTCTACAGTACTGGGGTTTCCCAGATTGGTTTAACAGACTCCAGTTGCTCGCGGTTACCGTGACCATTATTCAGGTGGTTTTCATCATTGGTGGGTTACTGATTCAGACGGGTTCACCGGTGAGTTTGTATTACGCGGTGGAGGCGGCCACTGATGACTTGGTTACATCGGCTATAATCGGGTTCGTGGGGGCTTTGCTTGGAGCAGGATTTGGTTATGTGTTATCTCAACGACTTGGTAAGGGTGTTTTTTGGTGGGTATTGATTTCTCTGCCTCTTGCTTTGCCTTCAGCGATTGTTGGTATCGGATTAATTGATGTGTATAATTCTTGGTTTCCTTGGCTCTACGGCACCATGGCGATGCCTATTATTGCGGTTACAACGCGATTTGTAGCGATAGCTACTATCATCATATACACTCAGAGTAAAAGAGTTGATCAGTTGCTCTTTGAGGCAGCCGAGTTATTCAAACGTGAACAAAATCAAGACCTGTGGCAGGTCAAGCTTCCCTTACAGAAATATGGGTTAGCTGCTGCCGTTGCAGCTCTTGTTGCGTTTAGCACAGGGGAGCTTGGGAGTACTTTGCTGGTGGTTCCACCGGGTAGGGAGACTATTACGATCAGAATATTCAATTATCTTCACTACGGGGGATCAGAGGAAGTAGCGGGACTCTGCCTACTGATAGTGGTATTGATGATGACATTGACGGGTATAGCGTTCAAGACCTACGGGAGGAAAACAGGTTGATCAAGATAGAAAAACTCAGTAAACGATACGGCAGAGTCACAGCACTAGATGAGGCGTCACTCACGATACAAAAGGGGGAAACCGTAGGCATTCTCGGTCCAAGTGGATCAGGGAAAACAACGCTACTCAGACTAATAGCGGGTTTCGAGCAACCCACGTATGGAAACATCAGTATTGATGATAAGCTAGCTTCATCACCTGTGTATGTTCTTGAACCATCTCAACGTGATATAAGCGCGGTTTTCCAGACACCGGCACTTTGGCCAAACATGACTGTAATCGAGAACATAGAGTACGTTCACCCAAAGCCTCAAACAGGACTATTCCAGCCTGCAGGTTTATGGGAGCTACTGGATCGCTACCCAAACGAGTTATCAGGGGGTGAGGCTCGTAGAGTAAGCATTGTACGGGCTTTGATGGCTGAGAAAAGCTATCTATTACTTGATGAGCCACTGGTGAATCTTAACCCGGAGCTTAAGACGGCACTTCATGAGGTCATCGTAGAAGAGACCAAGCGAAGAGGCTTGGGAGTCTTGTATATCAGCCACGATGCATCTGAGTTGGAGTACGCGGATAAACGATACATAATGAGTGAGGGAAAGATTGGAGAAGAATAACACTACACCCATCCTCGTATTGGCGCTAGTAGCATTGATCCTCGGCGGAATGATGTACCTCGGGAAACAGGATACACCAAAAGTGGAGCCACCAGTCTGGACTATACTGAATCCACCATCAGACGTAACCTGCATGGTTGAACAAGACGGCTTACTCTGGGTCGGGGGAAAAGCAGGAGTAGTAAGCATAAACGTAGAGACAAAAGAAGTAACGGATATTCCTTGCACTGAACGCATGACCTATACACGGCACATGCTTCTAGACGGTGATACTCTTTGGATAGGCCACGATAGAGGGCTTACACGATACACCGCTGAGGGGTGTAGAACCCTCACAGAGCAGGAGGGTATGGTTGATGACCGTGTGAACTACTTGTTGAAGACACAGGATACTCTCTGGGCGGGCACATGGCATGGAGCATATTATCTGCGTGACGGTGAATGGAGTAGGATCACCGAGGATGATGGGTTACTGGATAACTATGTGAACACCATGATCGAGGACAGCTATGGGGGTATCTGGTTTGGCAGCTACACTGCACCGAATGGGGGTATCAGCATCTACATGGATGGGGAGTGGCAATACTTCTCAACAGACAATGGATTAGTCCACAACAATATAGTCCAGTTCTTCATGGACACGGATGGATCAATCTGGACATCAACAGGTTTAATGGACATAGGAGCAGCAGTCAGATTCGAGTACAACGGTGATCAGTGGGTAATAGCCGAGATGCTTGACGACTCGGATGGGTTGCCTTTGGGGAAGATAAGGTCTGTTTATCGTGACCCTGATGGTTTTCTCTGGATAGGTTCGGAGAACAACGGGTTATCTGTGGAGACTATTGATGGTTTTAGGATTTTGACTACAGAGGATGGGTTAAGCCATGATGAGGTAAAGGTGTATTTTGTGGCTTCTGATGGGGGTCTATGGCTTGGTACACGTAACGGGTTAACTATACTGACACAAGATGATCTTGTGGATATTCGTGGAGAATAGTAAAAGGTTTACAGTATTCCAAAAGTAATATCTTAAATAATATACTCATTTTAGCGAATAGAATATAAACCAAATACCCACAGATAGCCTAAAGAGGTCTCACATTGTCAGAAGAAGAGGGTCCACAGAACACTATACAATTCCTGACCATGATGATCAAAGCCATCATCACTGGAATACCGCAAATGATCAAAAGCATGATAATCACCGCAGTCGTCTCAGGTCTCATAACACTAGCGCTACACTTCTACCTAATACTAGTTCCAAACGACGGCTTCAACTCAAGCGGAGACCCGATGCTAGACAGCATACTAGTACTGGCGAACGTCAACCCGACGCCAACAAACGTACTACTCTTCTGGTTCCTAGGAAACTACCTGTTCTGGTGGATCATAGGAACCTTCAAAGAGCGAGGTATACTCGGTGGAGTCAAACAATTCGCAACCACTCCAATCTTCGTGGCAACAAGCCTCAAAGAGTCGGGTTTCGGTGCGTTCCCCATGCTTATGGGTGGACTCGGATTCGCCTTGATAATGAGGCTCTGGATACTGGGCACCATGACAACCCTCCAGATGCTGCTTATGACCATCGGTGTACTGGTCTCACAGGAGGACAGCATCACACTCATCGGTATGCAGCTGTTCTTCAACGATGTTAAGGGAGTTGTGAACCGTGGAAAAGAGTATGCCCCGCCGGTCTTTGGGTTACCAGTTACGCTTATACTGGGTTCGGTCATTGGGTTCGCCTATCTCGCGTATTTCCCATATAACGCCCAGATGGTACAGATACTAGCAGGACTGATGATACTCGGCTTAATAGGCATGTTTGTACAGGGACGTAAAAAAGGAAAAGCAGACCAGATAGCCATGGCGCTTATGCTGATATGCTTATTCTCGTTGGCAGTTTCCCCAGTAGTTGCTGATGACGGAGGCGCAGCGGAGAGCGGCGGAGCCATGAACGTCATCAATAACCCCACGCTACGAGACTTTATGATCAAACAGGGAATCAACCCAGCACTTGCCGGAATCGCGGCATCACTCGTAGCACAGGGTAAGATGACGCCCAAGATATTCAATCAGCTCAAGAAGGGTAAGCTCAAGCCGACCAGCGACATGAGTATCCAAGAGATGCAGACCATGCACAAGGTCACGGACAAGCTCTTGGATAACTTGCAACATATGGACCACGAGGTTTGGTTCGGAAAGGCCAACAAGCTCTGGAAGTCTGATGGTGAGAAGGGAAACATACGTGAACACATAGACATACTCATAGATCAGATAATCCATGGTAAAGAAGTAGACATCAACAAGTATGGCAAGGTCTACACAGTTTATACTCACCATGTTACAGGCAAGACTATCGTTGAAGGAGACATTCCTACATCAAACCAGCTCTGGCGTGAGACCATAAGCAACACTGTCTCATGGACAACTCAAGAAGTTATCACAGGCAAAGATATTGATGGTAATACTAGTTGGAAATCAGGTGTACTCAGAATACTTGTGGGCGTAAGCAGCGGCGGAGCATCAGAGTACGTCTACGTACCAGCCAACAGCATCTACACCATGAAGAACTACGTCGATAAAGGCGGAGACTCAATCTGGGGTGGATTCAAGGCAGGAGCCGGAGAAGCCATCTACCAGTGGGGAATAGGCAAGGTCTTTGAGGGCGGCATGAAGCTAGGCGGCATGGGCTTAAAGAGCGCAGGCAACTACCTAGGCAACAAGTTCCCCGGAGCAGCCAAGAGCTTATCCAACGGCATGACCAAGGTGAAGAACTTCTTCAACAAGGAGATCAAATGGCCAAGCAAGAGTTCTGGTGTACCTAAGCCATCAGGCATAGGCACGAAGACGGGCAACATCTATGATAAGGTCAAGGCGAAGAATCAGACTGGAAACCCCTATCCGGGAGTCAAGAACCCCAAGTTCTCCAATGCGGGTCAGAAAGCCGACCTTAAGGGAATGACGCTAAAGGATAACAAGGCGCTAAGATCAGTCTGTGACAAACACGGGGTTAAGGCTCACATGAGACCTACCACCAAGTACGCGAGACAGCACCTTGACAATGGTACAGCGTTACCAAAATCAGAGATAATCAAGAACAAGACCATCAACGATATCGACGAGGCGCTGGGCTTCCCCGGTGGAAACAGCAAGGGGCTAGCAGCATGCAAGAAGCCTAACGCGTTACCGGTTAAGAAACCAGCGGGTATGAGTAATCGTCAGTGGAGAAACCTGCGTACACGTCACGCTCAGCGCAGCATGGAGTACCGTGACCAATCCAAGTACCTGACACAGATGGAGGGAAAAGGTAAGATCGTTTGGGATCGTAAGACGGGAATCGTCTATGATAAAGCAACTGGAAAGCCTTTCACAGGTGACAACGATGCTTTCGCGTTCACTGACGCGGTTACAGGTAAACCCATATCCCCATACACGAACCAGCGGATCAACCAAGATTTACAGAATTTGGGTGTCACACAGCACGGTGAACACATCAACTGGGACTACAGCAACCTATCAAAGACCGCTGGGAAAAACGGCGCCCAGAGCAAGTTTGCTACGGCTCAGGGAATCGACAAGAAGATACTTGGCAGCCACGCACCGGGTGGTGAGCCGTTGAACACCTACAACCCGTTGGATTATAACCCGAATGTTAAGGGTGTTGAAGATAATGGCTGGACTACCAGCTTCTGGGAAGGAGGAACAAGAAATTGAATACCCCATTTACAGGTGAGGAACGCGCAAAGTTCCTGAAAACATACTACGAGCTACTTGAAAAAAGCCAAGACCTTGGACACGAGATTGTCGGCTACGAGGGAAACGCCCCAGACAGCATAATCACAGAGTCAGATAACCTGAACGCGGAGCTCTCAGAGATGAGGGACGAGTATGTGAAATGTGTACCAGTCCTACCCATTTCCCGGTGCCCATACACCAACCAAGCAGTCTATCACAGTATCGATCACTATGGACTTGACGGGCTATGGTGGGACAGCCAAGTACCCCTGAGACCAGTCGAGGTACTGCCAAGTACATTCTTTATGGTCAATGGAGCCGTCAAACTGGGAAAGATTGAGCAAGCTCCAATCATCGTCAAACCCGGACCAGAGGCACCCTACGTGGTACCTGAGATTCTTGAACTACCCCAGTTCAAGGCAGTCATCTCACAGATACGCGTAGGAAACCATGTAGCATACCCGATTTTCTACTTCATCGAGGACTGGGAAAAAGCAGTAGAACCCATGAACAACTGGGGCACCAACTACTGGCAGTTCCTTGACGCGGATGGAAAACTACGATACTATGAGTATGGTGGATACGTCGAGGAGATCGACCCAGACTACAGCGATGAGCCTGTGGTAGAGGAGGACGACGATGACTACACGGAGTACACCTTTGACTTTTACCTAGAGAAATGGGTGAAGCAGGGCAAGCTACTCTGGATAGCGCCAGATGACCCAAGTTTTATGTTAAAGACAGGGACCAGTGGTTGTCCCTATTTGAACCTTGAAGGAAGCCACGAGTTCTCCGTCATATATGATGGAGAGGCAACAGAGCCATTGGAGGAGGAGATTTAATGGAAAACAGTAATGAAAACGTCGATAGATTCGATGATGAGATAGATGTAAAACAGTACCTTATACCGAAGAACATCGTCAACGGCTTGATCGATAACTTCAGTATAATCCGCAACAAGCTAAGCGAGGTACTGGACATACCACCAGCTACTACCAACGAACACGCATCTGGTTGGTGGCAACAGCAAAGCGGAGACGACCAGATCGTACTCAGAGCAGCCTTAACAGCCATGGCTGCCCCGGCGATGATCTCACAGATCAGCATCATGAAGGGTAACGATCAGATGATACAGACCACCATGGCTCAGGAGAGCATGAGGGTAGAAGATCCATGTTTCCTCATCGGTGAAGAAGGCGAGAACATTGTGATTAGGCGTCTCAGAAACCCCGATGTAATGACCAGCACAATCCAACTATATCTTGACTCGGGAATCGAGCAAGGTGAACTTGAGTTCAGCTTCACAACCGAGATAGATGACTTCCATACACTCCTCGGAATCCTAGACCTATACAGACGTGAATACTATCAGGCATTGATGGAGCACGAGGCGGTACCAAGCGAGTTCAACACAGAAGACGTACGCAGAAGCATAGAGGACGGACACACCTATGGCGACCCAAGGTGGATGCTCCCCTTCGTACTACCAGTACTACCTGACGCAACTGTACCAGACCAGAACACCCTAAACTACAGCCTATACGACTTGGGCAAGACAGGCATATTCAACATCAGCGGAGACTACGCCAAGCTCACACTGGCAGACCCCAGTGAGCTACTCTGCAAGGAGATGGTTGAACGCCCAGCGTCCATCAGGGTGACAAACCTAGGCTTTACACAGGATGGCAAACCAGCTGGTATGACCAGCCTCTACATCAGAAGCAAGAACCTCATCTGGTATGTGAACATCGGCGGCGAGACAGGTGCAACAGCAACATGGGCAAGCATAGACCTAGACAAGGCTGGTGAGTTACTCAACGAGTCATTCACACCTGTCGGAGCACCGAGTACAGTTAAGCCAGCACCAGCACCTCAGCGTAACAAGAGTGGCGAGAAAAAGTTCTGCTCAATCTGTGGCAAGGAAGCTACATGGGTCGAGCAATACCAACGCTATTACTGTTACAGTTGCCAGAAATACCTAGATAATTAAATGGTTGACCCCGATTGGGGTTAATCCATGTATTCTTTTACCATACCCGCAACCATCTCAGCGATAGCTGGGCTGCTGGTAAGTCCCGGTGACTCGATTCCCACTAGGTTGATGAATCCGGGTAATCCCTTGTCCTCCTCGTGACGGATGACAAAGTCTCTTACTGGGTCGCCTGGTCCTTGTAGTTTGGCTCTGATTCCGCTCATCTCTGGGTGGAGGTCTTCAAGCTTCACGGTGGGGAAGTACTTGACTACGTCACGCCAGAATGGTTCTTTTTCTGACTCTACCGCGTAGTTGATATCGTCAACGTAGAAGGCGTTTGGTCCAAATTTGAGGCGTCCTGTTAGGTCGGGGACACTGTGGATTCCTAGGCTCGCTGCGTCTTGTGGTGGTGGTGGGTAGATTAGCATCTCTGCTGGTGGTTTTCCTGTGAGGCTGAAGTATTCGCCTTTGCTCCAGTGGATTCTGTAGCCTTCTTTATCGATGTCTATGCCGGTCATTGCAGCTATCTTATCTGCGTAGAGTCCTGCGCTATTGATTACGACCTGTGACTGGATCTCGAAGGGTTCTCCTCCGCTTATCATCTCTACGATGTAGCCATCCTTGGTTTGTTTGATACCTGTGACTTCTGTGTCCAAGACTACTGGGTCTGAGCCCGCTTTGCGTCTTGCCTCCCTGTGGTAATGGTCCATTAATCCGTGGGCGTCCATGATGCCGGTGGTTGGACTCAGAATAGCTGCATCAGCCTTCACATTTGGCTCCAGTTCATGGATTCTGTCCTTGTCTATCATTTCAAGGTCTCGTGCACCGATGCTCTGTGCGTGTTTGATGATGCCTTCCAATTGTTTTACCTCAGCTTCACCATTAGCCACGATGAGTTTGCCGCATCGTTTGTATGGGACCTTGTTTTTTTCGCAGATATCATAGATCATGGGGTTTGCCTTAACGCAGAGATCAGCCTTCAACGTGTTTGATGGGTAGTAGATGCCTGCGTGGATTACCTCGCTGTTTCTGCTGCTGGTTCCCTGTCCATAGACCTCTTCCTTTTCCAGAATATACAGTTCTTTGTCTTTGTCAGCTACAGCTGCACCTATGGCTAGACCTACTGCACCTGCTCCAATTACTATGATGTCTACTTTATCCATATTGTTCCCAACAAAAGATGTGGAGCTTGTTTAAAGGCTCTACGAAAAAAGGGGGGTTACTTGACTTCTTTGTACCATTCTTCTGGTGCGCCGTCAGTCGCTGGATCGTAGTCGCTTGGTAGCAGTTCATCGATTCCAATTATCTCGGTGATGAAACACTCTACTACTCCCTTGACGATGCTGCCTTCAGCTAAGTGTCCGCCTACTGTTGGTACATCCCATGCTCCACCAACAACATAGTGGATGGCTGGGAATGGCTCAGGTTTACCGTCCACAAGCCTAGTATGAATCATACCGCTCATGCTGATGAGCATGCTTAGGTTCTCAAAGCTTGCAGCTGACTCGTTGTGCCAGTTCTCTGGATCGTGGGGGTCTGGGCACCACATGAACATCTTGGCTGGACTGAATCCACCCATGAAGGCTGCGTGTATCTTGCCGAACTTGATGCCTTTGTCTTTGGCGAACTGTTGGATGGCTTTGTATACGTCGGCTCCTGTGGTCATTCTGATGATGAACTCGCGTCCTCGTCTGCATTCTACGCTGTGGTACTCTGCTGGATGGGTTGCGGGTCTCTCCCATGCGTCTTTCATAATGATCAAAATAAGAACGCGTTGAATAGGTATAATATTTTCCAGAGTTTTTTGGAATAATATTCAGATAATATAGAAAATTGGGTAAAATAGTTTGAGTCTAGCTCACTTTGAGTAGCTCATCGAGGATTCCTAACTGTGTCGGGCTGGCTTTTACTATGTCTGTGCTGCTGATGAGTCCAACTAGTTTGTCTCCCTTCATTACGGGTATCCTGTTGATCCTTTTCTCAGCCATGACTTTTGCCGCTTCCTCGATTGCAGCGTTCTCGTCTATCGTGGTGAGAGGGCTTGTCATGATGTCTTTCGCCCAAACAGTAGCTGGGTCCATTCTTGGTTCTACTATTCTTCGTAGTATGTTGGTCTCAGTGATTATTCCGATAGGTCTTCCGCTGCTCACGACGATAACGCTGCCGATGTCAAACTTGTTCATCTTCAGAACCGCCGCGTGCACGGTGTCGTCTGGTTTTATCGTCTTGATGTTTTTCGCCATTACGTCTCTAATGATCATTAATCCGCTCATAGAATCACTCATCTAATGTTTTGATTTGCCCCGTTTAAAGATTATTCAATGCATGGAATCCTTTGGCTAATTTGTTATATTGGTTCACAGTGTTATGCATGTTGTGAATGGATTGGATATTCAGAAGATACGCAGTGATTTCCCATTACTAGCTGAGTGGGCTTACCTTGACAACGCCTTCGTAGGCGTCATGCCGAAACAGGTGAAAGAAGGATACGAGGAGTACGTGGATCTCTGGTATAATTTCAGTCCACCGGGTGACAAGACCATACTACAGGAGTGGCTGACCCGTACAACGCGGCTCAGGGGCAAGATTGCGGACTTCATCAAGGCGAAACCCAATGAGATCGCTTTCACTATGTGTACGGGCAGTGGCTTGAACATAGTTACGAATGGTTTCACGTGGCGTAAGGGGGATAACGTGGTTTTCCCCGAGTGGGAGCATAACGTGCTATACACGAATACCACTGTACGAAACAATGTGGAGAGCAGGGTGGTTCATGCCCGGGATAACAGGTTTGAGCTAGACGATATCGAGAGACAGATTGATGACCACACAAGGCTTGTTCAGGTAAGTCATGTAAGTTATGTGAATGGAGACACTATGGATCTTAAGGCTGTTAGCGAGATGGCGCATGAGCATGGAGCCAAGGTATTAGTGGATGCGACTCAGGCGGTGGGTGCCCTTGATGTGGATTACACAGCTTCTGGTGTGGATTTTGTGGCGGTTGCCCCTTACAAGTATTTGATGGGTCCAACGGGTCTCGCGTTCCTCTATATACGGGAAGAGAACATTGGCGATTTGATCCCGGACCGTACTGGTTGGAAGAACCAGATATATGAGGGCGATAACCCGGAGGAATCAGTGATAGAAGGTTCTGCGGAGAAGTTTGAGTATGGTACCATTCACTTCCAAGGCGTATTCGCGTTGGAGAAGGCAATCGATTATCTGAACCAGTTTGGCACCAAGGCTATCGAGAAACGGAACCTGAAGCTAGCTGGATACCTATACGATGAACTGGTATCCATGGGTAAGGAGATGTATACCCCGGATACCCCCAAGTCGCCTATTGTGAGCTACTTTGAGAAAGACCCATTGCCTTTGGCGGCTAAGTTGAAGGCTAAGAAGATCAAGGTTACTGGGCGTGAGGCTCATGGCGGTCACATGAGGATCAGTGGACACTTCTACAATACAGAGGAAGATATTGACCGCCTACTAGGGAACCTAGCCTAGGCGACCCATCTTCTTCAACGCCAAAACTATGATTATCACAAGTATGCTGAATCCAGCTACCCATGGTAGGAGCCAAGTGTTCATCTGTTTCTGGACTATTCCACCCAGCGCCCATACTAGAACCGTAGCATAGGCTACATCGCCCCTGATGTAGGTGTTCACCACTGTGAGCACCAAGGCGATGAGAATCATGGCCGCTGTGAGATATATCGCCGTTACATTGTAAGCATCCCAGCCTAGATCAACTAGGAAAGCGGCTACGTTTGCTATTGGAGCTACTGTGATCCAGCCAAGGTAGACGCTGAATGTGGTGTGGACCATGTTGCGTTTTCGTGGGGATACCTCTGTTAGCCCTATGTCAAGTCTTGTGTAGATGAGGATTAGGCTTCCCAGTAATCCGACCATCGCTACTAGGCTTAATGAGAGGTACTCGTAGTGCCAGAAGAATATCCATATGCTGTTGAAGAAGCTGCTTGCTACGAATAGCCACCCTATTTTCTCGTGTAGCTCCTCATCATCAGAGGTGTACTGGTAATAGGTGAAGGCGGCTAGGAGTATGTAGATGACGCCCCAAATGCTGAATACATAGCCTGCTGGTGTGAACAGGTTACCATACTTGTCGCTGAGTTCACCTGTGGTTACACCGTTCAAGGGTAATGCGTTGGCTGCACCGTTGACGATTATCGTGACTATGAACCCGATGAGGTTTGCGATCTTTAATATCTGGTTCTTAGAAGACATATGATCATCTAAGAATGAAACTAGATAAACCATACGACGCATATATGCAAGAAGGGTTCAATGTTGCATGTTCTTTTAACAAAACCGTTAAAGGCAGCCTGTTTCCATAGAGGATAATGGCGACCAAGGACCTACCAGACGGAATAGCTATCCTAGATTTTGGGGGACAATACTGCCACCTCATCGCAAGAAGAGTAAGAGAACTCAATGTCTATAGCGAGATTTTGCCCAGTGATGCACAACGAGCAGACATTGAAGCATTGAATAGTGTCATGAACCTCAAAGGCATCATATTCAGCGGAAGCCCAAGCAGCGTAAAAGCACAGGATGCCTTGACGCTGGACCCTGAGATACTGGAGATGGGTGTTCCTGTACTGGGATTGTGCTATGGATTACAGTTACTTGCCAATATGCATGGAGGACGCTTAGAGAAGGCACGTGAATATGGCGTAACTAAAGCCTACATCGATGAGCCTATTGGCATCCTTGAAGGCTTGACATCATGCGAGATGGTCTGGATGAGCCACGGAGACACAGTATTCGAGGCACCACCGGGCTGGAAACCCCTAGCTCGTACGGATCGTGCTCCAGTCGCAGCCATGGTACATGAAGAGAAACAAGTATGGGGGCTTCAATGGCACCCAGAGGTGGTCCACACCGAGCACGGCAAAGAGATGCTCAGTAATTTCGTTTTGAAGGTCTGTAAAGCGGAGCCTAACTGGAGACCCTTGGACGCGGTAGAGGAAGCAGTCGAGAAGATCAATAGTATCGTTGGTGATGGAAGGGCAATTATCGCTCTGAGCGGAGGCGTGGACAGTAGTGTGGCGGCTGCTTTGGCTGCTCGTGCCCTTGGTGGGCGTTTGATGGCGGTTCATGTTGATCAGGGTTTGATGCGGATGAACGAGTCCGCTGGTGTCTATGAGGCGTTTAAGGACCGTGGTTTGAAGCTTGAGGTAGTTGATGCTAAGAAAAGGTTCCTTGAGCGGCTAGAAGGTAACATTGAGCCTGAGTTGAAGCGTAAGATCATTGGTGAGGAGTTTATCAGGGTCTTTGAGGAGAAGGCAAGGGAGTTTAACGCTGATTACTTGATTCAGGGTACCATTTACCCGGATCGTATCGAGTCGGGGCTTACAAAGAACAGCGACACCATCAAGACCCATCATAACGTGGGTGGTTTACCCAGCACTATGGAGTTTAAACAGGTAATCGATCCACTGGAGGACCTTTACAAGGATGAGGTAAGGGGACTCGGTGAACGACTTGGATTACCAAAGGAGCTTGTGTGGAGACAACCATTCCCCGGACCCGGATTAGCGGTTCGCATCGTTGGTCCCGTTACTGAGGAGAAGCTTGAGGTTTTGAGACGAGCCGACGCTATTGTGGTAGAGGAAGTGGAGAAGCATGAGTTCAGTGATGGGCTCTGGCAGTATTTTGCTGTGCTTACGGACACCAAGAGTACTGGTGTGAAGGGTGATGAGAGGGCTTATGGTTACACTGTGGCTGTGCGTATCGTGGAGAGTATTGACGCTATGACGGCTAACTTTAGTTTCGCGCCTTGGGAGGTATTGGAGCGGATCAGTAACCGTATTGGTAACGAGATCACCAGCGTCACGCGGATCGTCTATGATATTACTCACAAGCCACCGAGTACCATCGAGTGGGAGTAGATTCTTAAACCCATACCTGTACGGGTTCCTATGGATCTCACTGATTTTCTAGTTGAAGCTAAGAGACGTACATATGGCTCTGGAGCTGAGCCTATGAAGCTTGATGATGGCTCCAAAGAGTACAGGGTAGAAATTGACGAGCATCTTTATCGTGACAGGTATTTCGGTGGCAACCCCTTCATCGGTCAAGAGGTGGTGTATAGGAATAGAAAACCAGTCTGGTCCATGAATTATTACGGTAAGGCAACTGGGAGAACCCCAGAAGAGGTTTTTAGTTTTCTTGGTAAGGCGCTTGGGTTAGTCGAGTCCAAGAAGCCGTATCGTGGACCAGAGAAATACGTTGAAGGTCCATGGTCGTATACTTTCTTTAGCCGTGGAAACATCAACTCGTTCTGGGGCGAGGAAGAGATACAGTATGATGGCATCAGGGTCCATTGGTTGAAGTTTCACGGCGGCGAGATAGATACATAAGCTGGGGCGGGGGTTACAGTGCAATGACATATAACTACCCTGAAGGTGGACCTACGGCGGATTTACTTATAGAGGCAACGGGAGCGACTCTTGGTGAGGCTTTCGCACAGATCGCTTTGGGCATGTTTAACATGATGACTCCTTTGGATGGTATCGTTGAGCGGGAGGAGTTTATGGTGGAGGCGGAGGGCACTGATTATGAGAGTCTGCTCTTTAATATCATGGATGAGTTCTTGTTTGTCGCTGATGTGGAGTTCTTGGTTCCCAAGACCTGTCATGTTACCGTGGATCATGAGAAAATGAGCGCTGTCGGTGTCTGTAAGGGTGAAAGGTTTAGCGCAGAGACCCATGAGGTTGGTATTCAGGTCAAGGCTGTGACATATCATATGATGGAGATCAAGGAATCAGATGATGGTTGGTATGTCCGCATGGTTTTCGACACATAAACCAGCTTATCATGACGCTTTTTGTCATTATACAGTACACAATCAGAGCCTTTCTAGGGTTGTTTATTTAGAAAGAAGGCATATTTCGCGTTAAACGCGCTGGGGGGGG
>JAOZIG010000435.1 GCA_026014515.1 Candidatus Bathyarchaeota archaeon
ACAGGAAAGGACTGGGCGAAACTAGCAATATTGGGATTCCTCGGCTACACAGTGGCTCAGGGACTCCAATGCGTGGGGCTTAGTTACCTTCCAGCAGTCATGGTAACATTGATCCTAAACTTCACACCACTGGTGGTAATGGTACTAAACGTATTATTGACAGGCGAGTACCCAAACAGGGACCAGATCGCTGGAATGATTTTGGTACTTATTGGCGCGGTTCTATTTTTCAGCGACAAACTAGGCGGATACACACTCACGGGTATCGTTATCACGTTTATCTCAGGTCTCGGCTGGGCTGGATATATGGTATCTGGTAAGCTACTATTCAAGGAGAAACGGGTCAGCCCACTGGGGAACACGGCGTTCGCGATGGGTTTCGGAACCGCGTTAATATCTGCCTCGGCATTGATTTTTGAGAGATTGGCACCGATCCCATTGACGGGTTGGGCGATCATCATCTGGCTAGGCGTGGTAAACACTGCCGCTGCGTTTTTCATGTGGAATCACGCCTTGGAGGTCCTTGATGCCTTTGAGTTGAGCATCCTTCAGAACACCATGCTCATACAAATCACGATATTATCCATGATTTTCCTTGGAGAAAGACTGCCAGCGATAAAATACGTCTATATGGCGCTGGTGTTCGTCGGCGTCTACGTGGTGCAGACTAGAGGTGGGGGCAATAGCTAGTAGCCCGCTGATAAGTCACAGAGTAGCCTTTCTCGGATAACCTGTATCCTTCACTGGTCTTGTGAAGTAGTTCTGAGGCTGTTAATTTGTCCAAACTTTGTTGAACTATGGCTTCATCAAACTCTAGGGCATCAGAGAGAATATTGCTTGGGTAATGCTTGCCGCTATCATAGTTATCATACAGTACGTGTAGGATGTATCTACCCACTTCTTCAAGCTCTACAGCCATAGAGAATCCAGTGAATCAATAGGTTATAGGATTTACTCAACTGGAACAAGGGTTCCATTTCTGGAACAGGATGTCCGCGGGGTTCCTCAAGTATCTTTTTGGGTACTGCTTGGTTGGTTAAGATGAAGACCACGAAGAAGATGATGGTTTCAGCGCTGCTAATCATGGCGGTGCTATCAGTAGGATTAACGCCCATTTTTGCGGCACCAGACACGAGCCGGGGCGCAACAGTAAGCGCCCAGAAGGCGCAGAAAGGCAACATGGTCCAGCAGATGAGCGTCAAGGGAAACGCTATCCGTAGCAGGATACAGGCGGAGCTACAGGGGATGCAGGAGCCTATAGACATCACAGACTTGGACGAGGCAACAATTGATGATGTGATCGCTGAGGTCGAGGCAGCAGAAGCCTTGGATGATGACGAAGAGGCGACAATAGTATGGTATCTCAACGCTAGGGGACAGGCTACAGTCCTGAGCCCAGTAACAGACGCAGCACAGGTCAACGAGCCACTGGGCGTACAGTTGATCGCTGAGAAGGTCAAGACCACTGAGTTTGGTAAACTCTACAAGGTGCTCTGGGGTAGAATCAACCACATGGGCGTTAAAGTAGAGATAGAGGGCTACGCGGTGCTAGACACTGATGGAGTCTTCTACATGAAGCTGGAAGGCGAAGATATAAGCTTCAAGTCCATTGGCAGAATCAGCCCAGCGGGAATAGGTGTCAAGGTAGCCATGAAGGGATACATGACCCATGAAGACATTGACTACAGCTTCACGATGCATGGAAGAGCCATCCCACTACGCGGCAACATGATCCGTAACAGAATCCAGAACCAGCTAACCCCAGAGGAAAGCATGGAATCTGATACGGGTAGTCGATGGAGAGTCACTCCAAACACTGAAACAGCGTAGCAATACACCCTTTTTTCAAACCTTTTTATCCTTGTACCATGATTGCTGGGACAGAGACCATGTCTTGGCGCGGAAAATACATCGGGTGGTACAGAATCACAGAAGAGATACTCGGTAAGCTAGTGCCACCGTTGTCTGATCAAGAGATAATGGAGAACGTCACCATTGACGACGAGTTCACTGCGCCAACGGGACAAGAACATCTTCCTAGGAACAAGGCGAAACCCCTACCACAGCTCAAAATAAAACTCAGCGACACAGGAATCGAACTAGGCATCATCTACAGGAACCCAGAGCAACTAGAGCTGTTGAAGAACATCTTCAAGGAGACTCACAGCGCTGACATGGAGAAGCTATTAAAATCACTACAGGCACTGGACCCAAGCTACGAGACCGTTCTCTATAGTAGGCAACGGGATGAAAAGCCCATGATCCTCAGAAAATATGTTTCAGCTAGATTGGATGCCCCACTGCTTGAACGACTCATCGAGGAAACGGAGAGCCTCAGAAAAGGAGGACGCCAGATAGTAAACAATCAATCAGTCTACGTGCCACCAAGAAGCCCCCTCCTATACATGACCCGTGCAAACACACCATTAGATGAGACCGATTACAGAAACGCCCTAACAGACATCAAACCATTATTCGAGTTACTAACAGGCGTCAAGACCCAACGGGAGATAATCTCAGACCGCCTCAGCAAACCAAGACAGAGACGCAACATGTACCGTGAGTTCATCGAGGCACTGAACGAGGCACGTGGCAAAGACCTGATCGGCGCCGAGAAACGTAGAGAGATCAACCAAAAATGGCGTGACAACGAGGACCAACGCGAGGAACTCATGGACTATCTGAGAAACCTACTAGGTCAGGGTACATCTGAGTAAACTGCTTCTTCACATATCCACGGTGACAATCAGACTCGTGTTTCTCTGCGCAGAGTAACACTATTCTCTGATGTTTCTCAACCAATGTCTTGAGTTTCTCTAGTCCAGCCTCTTCATCAACAAGGGTCGGAGGCATTTTTCGGGTTTTGTTGCCCAGTTCTTTGATCCAAGTGTATCTTGAGCCTAGTCGTTTCTTTAATTGTGGATGGGTATAGACGCCGAGATAGGCGCTGTATGGGTTCTCGCGGACATCAACTACGATGTCTGGGTTTAGTGACTCCAGTTCATTGAAGAAGTCATCAGGCTTCTTCCCACCGTAACCGATTGTCTCTATGATTGTCAACAGGAATAATGGATTATAGAAGTTGATAAGGAGTTTTCCGGGGGAAGAGAAGCCAAAGCGTTCTCATATGCCCGGGAAACCGCAACATCACTGAGTCAAACCACTGGATAAAGGTATCCGTGTTGCCATCAGGAGAAGATAAAGGCTAGAACCCCACAGCCATACTCTCAAAACCAGTGAGTAGACTATAGACTCCGCCATGAAGCAACCCAGTAACAGGATCACGAAGGACACCCACGGGTCTCCCCCAGCTCTTCAACTCAGGCTCAATATAATTGACATCATGCCCCATGGCAACCAGTTTATCCCGGGTCTTGGCTGGGAACCTAGAGTCAAGGAATACAGTTGAGGTCTGGCGTGTCACCCTTGGCGCATCAACGGCGTCCTGAATACTCATACCGTAATCGATGACGTGATGTATTGCCTGTGCCACCGAGACCTGTATGTTTCTTCCACCGGGCGCCCCCATAGCCATATAGGCTTCACCATCCTTGAGCACAACCACTGGACAGACGTTCTGTATCCTGCGTTTGCGTCCATCGATGCTGTTTGCTGTATTGGGTGATGGGTCCAGTCCATACATGGCATTATTCATCAAGATACCTGTTCCGGGTATCACTATGCCTGAGCCGAAGCTATTCACAAGCGTCTGGTTGACAGCCACCATGTTACCATGTTTATCCGCTGTCGTCAACGCTGTAGTGTACTTTGATTCATACTCCCATGGATTACCCGGCTCAATCGGGATCGCCTTCTTGGGGTCGATTCGTTCTCTTAGCTTCTCTGCGTACTCCTTTGAGACCATGGCTCGTTGGGGTACATCAATGTAGCCGGGGTCACCCATATACTTGAGGCGGTCAGCGAAAGCCAACCCGATAGCCTCTGATACAAGATGAAGCGCCTCCGCTGAGCCATATTCTGGTAGATCATAGCCCTCTATGATGTTCAGTATCTGCATCATGGTCGTGCCACTATGTGTAGGATCATAGATCACATCATAGCCTCTGTATGATCCGGGCTCAGGGTTCAAATGGATAGGCTCATAGGCAGCGAAATCCTCCAATGTAAGCAAACCGTCGTTCTTCGCCATATCAGCGGCGATGGTCTCGGCTATCCAGCCCTTGTAGAAGACATCTTTTCCACCCTCAGCGATAGCCCTGAGACACTTGGCTAACTCAGGGTTACACAGAGTCTGGGGTGCTTCTCCAAACGCATATGGCTTATACGGGAACCTACCCTCCCTCAGATAGACCCGACGCCACTCCTCGTACTTCCAGAACGCCTCCATCTTATTGAAAATATGACCAGCAGTCCACCAGCCTACCACGAAGCCCTCCTCGGCTACCTTCGCCGCTGGCAGTATCACATCCTTGAGCTTCATTGTGCCGTAGCGTTCAAGGGCCATCGTGAGCCCTGCTACTGTACCGGGGGTTACGCTTGCCTTGTATCCGTTTATGTTTGCGTCATCCTTGACCTTCTTCCATCCCATCCAACCCGCCTCACTGGTCTCTTCAAGCTCATACATGTCTGGTGTGCAGTTCATCCCGGGGCGACCCACATAATCTATGACAATGTTTTCACCTGACTCAAGGTGAATGGTCATTACTCCCTCCCCACCGATACCATTCATACCGGGCTCAACGACGCAGTCCATGAAGGCAGCGGCTACAGCGGCATCAACGGCGTTTCCGCCTTTTTTCATCATCTTGATGCCTGTCTCGCTGATAAGACGGTGTTTGCTGGCTACTACTCCGTTTGGTGCTATGCAGTCATGTCTTGTGGCTCCGTCCCATCTGCGTGACTGATACAAAAACTCTGAATCCATGGTAAATCATCGGCTTTATGGTATAAAATACCACGGGGGATAACCCTTGAATAGGACAAACCCCATGAACATGGTATGTCAGAAGAAAAACTAGAGGAATTCCTACAGACAGGCAAGGACTGGGGCAAGGTAAAAACCAGCGTACCCGGTGTATTCGTAGTAAAGATGCCCGGAAGCAAGAACCGGGAACCAAGCCTGAGTGTTGAGATCAACCCTGTGGATGCCAGTGGAAGCCCCACAAAACGTAAGGGATTATTCATCAGGTCTGTTGATGAGCTATTGGAGTTCAAGGATATTTTGGGTAACGAGAAGGTCGAGACGCTGCTTGAGATGCTTGAGGATGTGAACCCGGGTTCACCTGAGAGCAAGCAGAGTAAAGAAGTCATCGAGATTTAACCAAAAACTCTTTTCACTATCACAGCATCTTCTCCACTATGAGTAAGGTAGAGGAGATCAAGTCTCTTTTTTTCAAACTACTATCAGTTAATGGAATCAGCGGCTTCGAGGAGCCCATGATCAAGACCCTCATGGAGGAACTAAGCCCTCTATGTGATGAGGTATACCAGACACCAAGGGGAAACGTGATAGGTGTTCAACATGGCACCGACCCTGATGCACCAAAGGTAGCCCTTGCAGCCCACACAGATCAAGTTGGGTTCATCGTCTTTAGCGTCGATGACCGTGGATTCTTACGGTTTAGAAAGATCGGTGGCTCGGTCACTGGTAGCATACAGGGACACCAGATGAAGGTTCACGGCAAGAAGGGTCCAGTTATGGGTGTGGCGGGTATCAAGCCCGGTCACATGACCAAGCCCAGTGAGGCGAATACGATTCCACCTATCGAGCAACTGTATATCGATGTTGGTGCATTGAGCCGTGAGGAGGTCTACGAGATGGGTATCGAGGTGGGTACACCCATCACGTGGAACACTGGACCCGTTGAGCTTGCTAACAACTTTGTAGCTACTGCAGCGGCGGATGATAGGGCTGGTCTTACAGCAATCATCACAGTTGCGAAGAACCTCAAGGATAAACCAATCCCAGCCACTGTCTACTATATTGGTACCGTTGAGGAGGAGATTGGGCTCAGGGGCGCAGAGGTAGCCTTGTTTGATCTTGATGTGGATATGGCGGTAGCCATTGATACCTGTCCCTCTGGTTACCAGCCTGATGTGAAGCCTGTGGACATTGTCTACGAGGTTGGCAAAGGACCAGCACTACAGGTAGCGGAAGCAGGCAGCAGAGGAATCAAAATCAGCAGCAGGATACCACGTGAATGGATCGCAGAGACAGCAGAGAAACATAACTTGCCATATCAGCGTGGAATCATGTACGGTGGCACCGATGCATCAGCCATGCAGCAGACAAAAACTGGCGTACCAGCGGTACCCTTTAGTATACCACGTCGCTACAGTCATAGCCCCGTTGAGCTTCTCAGTTTAGATGATCTCTATAACCTGACTGAGATTCTTACAAGTGGTTTGTCTGAGCTGGATAAGGGCTTCAAGTTTCTAAGGGTTTAATACCCTAACCATTTCTATATGCAGACAAGGGGTCGAATTGAAGCTACGAAAACAAATGCTACTACTGCTAGCCTTTTTCACAGTTATCGGTACTGTCGGCATGTGGAGCTTCACAAACAGGGCGCTCAAGATCGGGTTCGAGGAGATGGAGATGTCCATACTTGAGGGCACAGTGCTCTGGGGTGTTGATGACATCATCGACTTGGCGTTGATAGTTGATTCCTCTGTAGCTCCAATCGCGGCTTGGGACGATATGTACGAATATGTTGAGTCAAGAGACCCGGCTTTTGTTGAGGAGACGTTCAGCGATAACGTGTTCTCCCGTAACGAGTTCAACCTAGTAGCAATATACAGCGAGACAGGGGAGCTAATCTACGGAAAATATTATGACTACAATGGAGAGACCGAAAAAAACATCCCACCATTACTCAGAGAACCATCAACAATTGAGACCCTCCGTGACTATACCCCAGAAGAACCAAGCATAATAGGCTTCATCATAAACGAGGATAAACCAATCATCCTATCCAGCAGACCTATTGTGGACACCGCGGAAGTCATGCCGAGCCGTGGGACCATTGTAGTTGGTCTTGATTTCTCAGAAGATTATGTTGATATGATACAGGAGATAACCGATCTCCCTCTCGAATACTATACCTTTGATAGCTCAGAGGTCCCAGAAGAGATAAGGTCTAGTCTCACATTAGAGAACCCCTTCACATACGAGACAGAACTAGAAACAATCAGAGGATACTATCTAGTTGAAGACTTGTTCGGTGACCCGGGAATCATTGTAGCAATATCACAGACAAGAGAGGTTTACCTCGCTGGACAAGAGGCAAGACGCGAGTTCCTCTCTGTTATTATTGGCTTAGGATTCCTTTTAGCCGTTTTAGCCATAGTTTATGCAGACCAGAAGATTCTCCGTAACATAACTAGGCTTACCGATGAAGTCTCAGAGATCAACAAGGTGGATGACCTCTCCGCAAGAGTCCATGTTGTTACGGGGAACAACGAACTCAGTAGTCTAACTCATCGAGTTAATGATATGCTGGAGAAACTGGAGGAGTCCAGAGAAACAGAGATCAGGCAAAGAGCAGCCATGGAGAAGCTAAGGGAAGAGAGCACCCTAGAGATATTTGAGGCTGCGAAGAAAATATCATATCTCATCCATAACGAGCTAGAACGACCCCTCAGAAGCATCAAACAAGTTGCTTACAGTATAAGGGAAGAGGGAAAAGAAGACCTCGCAGAGATACTGGAGAGTAGTATAAAGTATAGTGAAGCAACGCTTCTTGAATTATCTAGCTTAACAAACCTTGGAGAGCCCAAACGCACTGTCTCTGATTTGAATGAGATAGTGGACGCTGCGATAGCTAATGTTGCACCCAAGGTAGGGGTCACTATCTCAGCGGATACCGGAGAAGAGTTCCTCGCCATCAACGTTGACGCATTAAAGATTATCAGAACTGTTGAGAATTTGATAAGAAACGGTGTTGAGGCAATTGATGGTCGTGGAGAGGTGCATGTAGCGGTCACAAGCGATGAAAAGAGTGCTACGGTTACGATAACCGATAATGGTAAAGGGATACTTGAGGAGGACCTTGAGTATATTTTTGAGCCCTTTTATTCAACGAAAAGGGATGCAGTGGGGCTTGGGTTACCTTATGCCAAGCAGGTTATTGAGGCGCATAATGGCATGATAAAGGTTGAGTCTTCCAGTGAGGGCACTACGGTTACGATAATTATTCCATTAAAACAGGCATCAGAGTAGATTTCTCAAGTTTTTTATCCAAGGAATGCACCGGTTTCTCTGATCGTTTTGAAGTTAGTAACATTCAAGGTTCACACAGAGACGCGTATCGGAGCACTCCACAACGAAAAGGTAATCGATCTAAACTCCGCATATGCACTCAAACTCAAAGAAGAAGGCGTACTCGCCCCAAGGCGAAAAGCAGACGCATTGATCCCATCCTGCATGATAGGGTTCCTAGAAGGCGGAGAAGAATCCCTCAAGGCAGCATATCAAGCACTAGCCTACGCTATTGCTAACCCCGAAGCTGTTGGATTAGATGAGGAAAAGATAACCATGTGTCAATGTACAGCCAAGCTACAGGCACCAGTACCGAGCCCCGGAAAACTCTACTGCGTAGCCGTAAACTTCTATGACCACGCAACCGAGCGTATCAAGGACCCTGAGGCGAGGCAGAAGGAGATTGACCGTCTCAAGAGTCTCAAGCTGGATGTGCCTGATGTTTTCCAGAAGCCCCCAGGTCTCGTTGTTGGTCCACGTGACCCGTTGATCAAGGTCAAGGCAACAGAGAAGATGGACTATGAGTGCGAGCTCGCGGTTGTCATCGGTAAAGAGGGAAAGTATATTCCCAAGGAGAAGGCGTACGAGTACATCGCAGGATATACTATCGTGATTGATGTTAGCGCCCGTGATCAGGGTTTCCCACAGGATGTTGATTTCAGGATATTCAAGGGAGACATCAACTGGACCAAGGGCAAGGGAATGGACAACGCGGGACCCATGGGACCATGTATCGTCACAAGCGACGAGATCCCAGACCCCTACAATCCACCGCTAAGACTCAAGACCCGTGTAAACGGCAAAGAGCGTCAGAACAACACCTTGGAGCATATGATCATCCAGATCCCAAGGATCATCGAGTACCTAAGCAATGGAACTACCTTGAAGCCGGGTGATGTTATCGCCACGGGTACAGTTGCGGGTGTGGCTCATAGCTGGGGTCCAGAGGGATTCCTGCAGATTGGTGATGTGCTGGAGTGCGAGATCCAGCCGATTGGCACTCTAAAGCATAAGGTTATTGGGGAGTAAAACTCCCCATCTTTATTGCTTTTTTCATGTTAATTTTCTGCCATATAATAACTGTATAGACTACAGGTTTTTTATAATCAAACAACGAGTGCTTGGTATTCGAGGCGGAATCGCCTAGAATATAGAGGAATAAAAGTTGAGTGAATCACAGTTTTCAACAACAACGATAGCTCTTATCATCGTCGGATTACTCATCGGCGCAGGCGCCGGATACATGCTAAAACCAACAATACCCGGTGGAGGAATACCTGATGCCGAGTATGAGGCACTTCAACAAGAAGTAGCAACCCTAACATCTGAGGTCGCAGACCTACAGGAACAGGTTGAGGCGCTACAGGCTGGAGAGACCCTCAAAGCCGCATTCATCTACGTAGGACCCATTGGAGACTACGGTTGGAGCCACGCCCACGAGATGGGTAGGCAGGCGGTTGTTGAGCAGTTCCCATGGCTGGAGACCACCTACGCTGAGTCAGTCCCAGAGGGAGACAGCACAAGGTACATCGACAGATACGTGCAGGAAGGCTATGATGTCATCCTGACCACAAGCTTCGGCTACATGGACGACACTGTATCAGCAGCAGCTGAGTACCCAGATAACATCTTCTGGCACTGCAGCGGTTTCGTCAGGGACGATAACCTTGGTACATACTTCAGCGAGTTCCATCAACTCTACTACCTAAACGGATTGATGGCAGGCGCACTGACAAAGACCGATAAGGTCGGATACGTCGGAGCCTTCCCAATCCCAGAAGTAGTAAGACACATTGACGCATTCGCCCTAGGCGTAAAGGAGGCAAACCCAGACGCAGAGGTCCACGTCAGGTGGATCTATAGCTGGTATGACCCCACTCTCGCCACAGAGGCAGCGCAGGCATTGATCGCTGATGGTGTTGACGCAATCGCCTTCACTGAGGACAGCCCAGCGGTTATCCAAGTAGGCCAGAGCCAGACCGAGCAGGGAAACCAGATCTATACCTTCGCCCACTACAGCCCAATGCTGGAGTTCGGCCCAGACACTGTTGTCAGCGGACAACTAGTTGACTGGGGTGTGGTATACAAGGATATTTTCTCAAAGATCTACAGCGGTGTTTACACCAATGAGAATCTTGCAGATGTGGACTACTGGTGGATGCTAAAGCATGGCGCTTGTGCGCTTGGGGGCGACTTCGATACCCCCATCAACCCAATCTTTGAGGATGAGTTGAAGGCATACACAGTAGATGACCCAATCCTTGGCGAGATCAGCGTCTATGACCTTGTCTATGTAAGGCTTGACCAGATGATGGAAGAGACTGTTCTCTTCGACCCATACACTGGACCCATCTATGATAACGAGGGTACACTAAGGTTCGCAGATGGACAGCGTGGAAGCCACGATGATCTATGGACTATTGACTGGTACGTCGACAATATCGTCGGATCTGTGCCAGTTTCATAATCCTCCTTTTTCTTTTTCAATAGTTTTTTAGCAATCATAGATGCAGTGTTGTTCTATCAGAAAGGGGCTCAGCCATGACGCTAATAGAGATGAAAAAAATAAGCAAGCATTTCCCACCCCAGATAATCGCTCTTGAGAACGTGGACTTTACAGCTGAGCCCGGTGAGATACACTGTCTTCTCGGTGAGAATGGTGCAGGCAAGACCACATTGATGAATATTCTCTATGGATTATACAAAGCGGACACGGGAACCATCAAGTTTGAAGACACCCTAGTTGACATTAATAGTCCACGTGACGCCATCGACCTCAAGATAGGTATGGTCCACCAGCACTTCAGACTGGTGAAACGCCATACAGTAGCGGAAAACATCGCATTGGGGCTAAAATGCAATAACGCTTTGTTCCCATTACCCGAGGTAAAGGCGCTCATCAAACAAGTTACGGAGAGATATGGTCTCAGCGTTGACCCAGACGCATATATCTGGGAGTTATCTGTGGGAGAGCAACAAAGGGTCGAGATTATCAAGGTCCTATGTAGAGACATCAAGGTACTCATACTAGACGAGCCCACAAGCATACTCACACCACAGGAAACAGAGACCCTGTTCAACGCGCTACAACTGATGAAACAAGAAGGCATCGCCATCATCTTCATCACCCACAAACTAGACGAGGTAATGACATTCAGCGACAAGGTCACAGTTCTACGAAAGGGGAAAAACGTAGACACAGTCGAGACCACGGCGGTGGATAAACGAAGCCTAGCAAAGCTCATGGTTGGACGAGACGTATTATTCAGGGTAGAGAAAAAAGAGGCGTGCCCAGTTGAGCCTGTTCTTGAGATAAGTGATCTCAGTGCTTTGAATGATTCTGGGTTAAAAGCACTCAACGGATTATCTTTAACAGTTTGTGGGGGTGAGATTCTTGGAGTTGCAGGTGTCTCGGGTAACGGTCAACGTGAACTTGTTGAGATTATCACTGGGCTAAGAAAGAAAAATGGTGGATTAGTAAAGATCAGTGGTGTTGATGTCTCTGGTTTGAAGCCGGGGAAAATAGCTGAAAACGGTGTCGCGCATATCCCCGAGGATCGTATTCACAGAGGCTCTGTACCAGATATGAGGGTACTTGACAACCTGATGCTCAGAGACTACAAACAATACAGCAAAGGAATCATGCTAGACGCAGAGACCATGCGAACCCAGTCAAACATGATGGTAAAAGAATACAACGTGGACACACCATCACTAGAGACCCCCATCAAGCTACTTTCAGGAGGAAACATCCAGAAAGTCATACTCGCCCGTGAACTCCACGGAAGCCCAAGCCTCATCATCGCATCTCACCCCACATACGGGTTGGACGTTGGAGCCACTGAACAGATCAGAAACACCTTACTCGGTCAACGGGATAGAGGCGCAGGTGTACTGTTGATCTCTGAGGACCTTGACGAGATAATGGAGCTCTCAGATAGGGTCGTGGTTATCTATGAGGGGCGTATCATGGGGGAGGTTACGGCGGAGACAGATGTCTCGGAGATTGGGTTACTGATGTCAGGAGGCACCCAGTGATGAGAATCAAAATAGAACCCAGAGCAGACCCCACATGGAAACAAACTCTAGCTGTTACAGTGTTCTCGGCTCTACTAGCTTTACCCATTATCGCTGTTATTTTCTGGGGGTTCCACGTGAACCCCATAGAGGCTTATTCTGTTATCTTGGAGGGCGCCTTTGGTGACTGGTATGGTTTCTCAGAGACAATAACGAAAGCAATCCCATTGATGCTATGCGCAGTAGGACTCAGCGTAGCTTTCCAGACAGGATTCTACAACATCGGAGCAGAAGGACAACTGTTGATGGGGGCTATTTTCAGCACATATGTTGCCCTGCGATGGGGAACACTACCATCAATCATCGTTATTCCCGGGATGCTTGTAGCTGGGTTCATCGGTGGTGGACTCTGGGGGCTCATACCAACGTATCTACGTGTTAAGTTTGAGACCAATGAGGTCATCACCACGTTGATGATGAACTATATCGCGTCACGTACCCTTGATTACCTTGTTTATGGTCCATGGAAGGGAGCAGATGAGTGGGGCTTCCCCTATACAAGCAAGTTCAACGTAAACACTTGGCTCCCCACATGGGGATTCACAAGAATACACACCCCAACACTGGTCATAGCAATACTATCAGGCATAATCCTATACCTTATCTTAACAAGAACAAAGATCGGTTTCGAGACACGCATCGTAGGGAAGAACCCTGAAGCAGCGCGATATCTCGGCATCAGCTACCAGCGAATATTCATGACAGTAATGCTCATCAGCGGAGGACTAGCAGGCATAGCAGGATTTGGAGAGATAGCTGGAATACAGCATAGGCTAAGACCGGGTATCTCACCCGGTTATGGTTTCACAGCCATAATCGTGGCTTGGCTTGGTCGACTTCATCCTTTGAGCACTATGGTTGTGGCTGTTTTATTCGGAGGTTTATTGGTTGGTGGGGAGATGCTCCAGATTAGGCTTGGGCTTCCATCAGCCACGATACAGTTGTTCAACGGGATTTTCCTGTTAACTATTCTCAGCGGAGAGTATCTGCTCAGAAACCGGATCATAATTGAAAGGGAGGAAGAACAATGATCGACATCATCATAAGCGTAGTCAGGGCAGCCATCAGAGCAGGAAGCCCCCTCCTAGTCGGAACCCTCGGAGAGATATACACCGAACGCTCGGGGATACTAAACCTAGGCGTAGAGGGTGTGATGCTTATGGGGGCTGTAACGGCTTTCGCAGCCACCCAGACAACAGGTAGCTTAGCGATAGGCATCATGGCAGCCATATTTGTGGGGGGTTTGATGGGTTTACTGCATGGGTTCATGAGTATAACTCTAAAAGTCAACCAGTACGTGGCTGGTCTAAGCCTCGTTATGCTTGGTAGCGGAGTCAGCAGCCTCATTGGATTAGGGTATATTGGTATCAGGGGGAAGACGTTGAAACCGGTGTTATTCGGTTTCGATATATTGGTTTATCTATTCGTCGCGTTAGCCATGGTGCTCTGGTTCATCCTATACAGGACACGAATAGGGATCGAGATCAGATCAGTGGGAGAGAACCCGGCAGCAGCAGACGCCATGGGCATCAACGTAGACAGAACAAGATACCTATGCACAATTTTAGGTGGAGCCCTCGTTGGACTAGCCGGTGCTTATCTGAGCACAGCGTATCTCAGCAGCTGGACTGACAACATGACAAATGGAAGAGGATGGATCATACTAGCACTCACAATATTCGCGTCATGGGACCCAAGAGGCGCCATACTAGGGGCATGGATATTCGGCGGAGTAGAAGCTCTCCAATACAGACTGCAACCACTCGGCATATCACCAAGTTTCCTCGGGATGCTGCCATTCATCGCAACCATCATCATTCTAGTTCTGAGCGGTAGATTCAGCAAGGGAAAAAGAGGCATACCTGAAGCACTGGGAAAACCGTATAGACGCGGCGAGCGGTAACCCAATAAACCGGGGTACCCCTTCCCATTGTATGATGCTCAA